>CAITSG010000517.1 GCA_903894995.1 uncultured Burkholderiales bacterium | reverse complement strand
GGGCACTGCCCCTGTAGGAGCGACGCCCTCGTCGCGAAAAGCCTCGCAGACCACCAAGAATCGCCCCGGGGCGGGGCTCCCACAAAATGCAGGAGAGCCCCCCTGTAGGAGCGACGCCCTCGTCGCGAAAATCCACGCAGACCACCCCCCATCGCCCCGAGGGCGGAGCTCCTACAAAAGGCAGGCATTCCCCGAGCTCGTGGTCATCAATTATTTAATTTTTGAACACTTCAAGCTCAAGGCACAATGGATCCATGACAAGAATTCCTCGTAAAAAACTTGTGGTTGCCGGTGCCGGCATTGGTGGACTGGCTGCTGCCATAGCCTGTATCCAAAAAGGCATGCCTGTGCAGCTGGTTGAAAAGACTCCGCAGTACAAACATGTGGGGGCGGGTATCCAGTTGGGGCCCAATGCGACGCGCATTTTGCAAGCTTGGGGTCTGGGCACCGCGTTGGCGCAGGTGGCCGCTTTTCCCAAGCAATTGCAAGCGCGTGATGCCCGAAGCGGCAAAGTGCTGGGCACCTTGCCTTTAGCGGGACGTGCGCAGGCTCTGTATGGTTCACCTTATGCCACCATTCACCGTGCCGATTTGCACCGCCTGCTGCACCGTGGGGCCCAAGTCGATGGCGTGGGTTTGATGATGGGCTTGAGCATCCGGGACTGGACAGAGCGGCCAGACATGCTGAACGTGCACACAAGCGCCGTGCATGCCATTCACGCCAGTGGCCTCATTGCTGCTGACGGCTTGTGGAGCCCCTTGCGTCGCCAAATGCTGTTCACTGACCCCCCCAGTTTTTCTGGGCATCTCGCCTACCGCGCCATGGTGACCCAGGCCGATTTGCCTGCGCACTTGCGCTGCGATCAGGTCACCGTGTGGATGGGGCACCGACTGCATGTGGTGCACTACCCGGTGCGCGGTGGCGAATCACTCAATCTGGTGGCCATCGTGCACGGTGCCAAGCCCGAACACTTTCAAGATTGGGACCAAGACGCAGACACCCAAGAACTGATGCAGTCCATGGGCAAAGTGGGCCGTGATTTGCACGAGCGATTGGCCTCGGTGCCTGCCTGGCGAAAGTGGGCGCTGCACAACAGCCCGCCCTTGAAATCGGCCCGTGAAATGGTCAAAGGCCGCGTCGCTCTGCTGGGCGACGCTGCGCACGCCATGCTGCCCTATCTGGCTCAAGGCGCAGGCATGGCCATCGAAGACGCGCATGTGATCGCGCAGTGCCTCAGCACAGACGGCCAAACGGTGCAAGAGCAACTTCAAGCCTATGCCGAGCAGCGCTGGGCACGCAATGCCCGCGTGCAAGCGCGAGCCGTGCGCAACGGCCAAATCTTCCACGCCCGAGGCCTCGAGGCCATCGGCCGCAACCTGTCCATGCGCTTCATGGGCGAACGCGTGATGGATGTGCCTTGGTTGTATGGCGAAGGTCCTACCCCCTGAAAAGCCCCCGTTGCCTGGCAGAAGGTGGCGTTTGTAGGAGCCCCGCCCCGGGGCGATGGGTGGTGGTCTGCGGGGCTTGATCGCGACGGGGCG
Source organism: uncultured Burkholderiales bacterium (assembly GCA_903894995.1). Classification (GTDB taxonomy): domain Bacteria; phylum Pseudomonadota; class Gammaproteobacteria; order Burkholderiales; family Burkholderiaceae_C; genus Limnohabitans_A. Next base: position 35 of record CAITSG010000517.1, on the reverse strand, counting down.
TCGCTCCTACAGGGACATTGCCTTGCATGTCTTTG
>CAITSG010000516.1 GCA_903894995.1 uncultured Burkholderiales bacterium | reverse complement strand
CGCGAGCCCGAGCCCGCCGCCAACAACACCGCGCCCACGGTGACGCGGCTGTACAAGCCCCCACCGCCTTTGAGAATGCAACCCATGTTCAGCCTCCGCAGCAAGATGATTTGGCCGATGCTGCCACAGAGGGCAAGGCCACCGCAGGCTCGGGTGTCAAGGCCGGGACGACACCGGATTCGGACGCCGTGGCTGCGGGTGCGGCTGCGGCTGCGGCCTTTTTAGCCCCGCCGCAGCAAGGGCTGGCAGCCACCGGCGCGACGGCCTTGGCGCTTGCGGCCTCCTTGGGCTCGGTGGCCGCAGTTGTCGAACAGCAAGAAGACGATTCGGCAACGGAAGTTGCAACAGCTGACGTCAACGCGGAAGAAGCCATGGAAGCTGTCAAAGCAGCCTGAGCCTGAGGCACCCCGGACTCACGCCCACGCCGCGCTGCCACCACCGAGGTCAGCACGGACAAAGCAATTTCTTCGGGCGTTTGCGCCCCAATGAACTCACCCGCTGGGGCCACAATCCGGGCCACCGCCGCCGGGTCTTCGCCACTGACGACCAAGCTCTCCAGCAACACCGCCGCCTTGCGCGCACTGGCCACAAACCACAGGCCTTGCGGTTGCAAGGCCAACGCGGCTTTGAGGCCCTGCACATCGCGGCGGCCTTGGGTGGCCACCACCACAAAGGGCGATGCCAAACGGGCGCTCACTTCAGAGACGTCGTCACTGTCCAGCACGGTGTCGGCATCCGGAAAATCTGCGGCTTGCGCGCCGTGCGCCACCACCGCCACACGCAGGCCCACGCGGGGGGCCAGGCCCACCAGTGCACGCGCTACGGGCGAGTCACCCACCACCGTCAAGGTGGCGCTGGGCATGACCGGGTCGACGAACAACTCGAGCGTGCCGCCCGAGTGGCAAGCCATGCCGAATTCGAGCACATCGCCCAGATCGCGCTCGGCGCTTTCATCCGACGGGGCGATGCGGATCTTGCGCGGCTGGCCGTCGAGCAGTGCGCGGCGCACGGTTTTGATGACGGCGGGCTGGGCGCAGCCGCCACCGATCCAGCCGTGGATTTGTCCGTCGGGCGTGACGACCGCTTTGTCGCCCGCCTTGCCCGAGGTGGGGGCTTGGGCGCTCAAAACCGTGACCAAGGCAAAAGGCAGGTCCGCGCTTTGCAGGCGGGCGGCTTGGGTGATCCATTCGTTGCGGTTCATGGAGGGTTCCTTCAAGGCTCAAATTCAATGCAAAACGTGTCGGGCAGCGTCCAAATCGGACAGGCTGGCCAACGGCACGAAGCGTTCGATGCGGCTGCGGGCGCGCTGCAAGGCACCCGCTGCGGGCACTTGGCGCGTGGGGTGAAACCAAGTGATGCGGGCACCGCGCGCGCGCACTTCCTGCAAAGCGGCATCCAGCAGATCGGGGCCGTCGGTGTCAAAGCCGTCGGAAAACACCCACACGCGTGCACCCCGATTGAGCTGGGCGCGGGCATGCTGTCGAACAAATTCTTGCAAGCTGGCAGCGATGCGTGTGCCACCGCCAAAACCCGCCGTCACGGCGTTCACTTTTTCTTGAATGGCGGGCGTGTCGCGGTGCATGTAGGGCGTGACTTCGGCCAGGCGGGTGTGGAACACAAACACCCGGGCATCGGCCTCCAGCGCAAAAGCACGGGCCACGCGCAAGAACAGCGCCGCGTGCGATTCCATCGAGCGGCTGACATCGGCCAGGATGAACAGGCGCGGCGGCTCCACGCGTTTGACTTTCCAGGCCGGTTGCAGCAACTCGCCGCCCCAGCCCACACTGCGGCGCAGGGTCTGGCGCAAATCGAGGCGATGGCCGCGCGGGGCCACGCGCCAGCGGCGGGTGGGGCGGGGTTGCAATTTGGCGGTGATCTGGCGAGCGAGCTGTTGCAAAGCGCTCAACTCTTGCGGCATCCACATCTGGCCATCGCGCTGGTCCAAGGCTTCGGTGCGGCTGGCACCGCCTTGGGCGCGGGGCGTGCCGCTGCCCTGTTCGTCCAACTGGCTTGATGCCGAGTCACCCGCAGTTTGGGGCGCTGTTTTGGGCTTGCCGGGTTGACTGGCCGGTTGTTGCGCCGCGTCCATTTGGTCGTGCAGGGCCTGCACGCTTTGGCGCAGGTTGCGGCTGGGCCGGGTCTGGCCGCTGACTTTGACGCCACCACGCAGTTTTTCGGGGTGCCAAAAGCGCTCGTACACATCGGGCCACAGCTGCCATTCGCGCTGGCTGTGGCAGGCAATGGCGCGCCAGGCGGCTTGTAATGGTTTTTCGTGAAGTGGCCCAAAGTACAGGGCCGCTTGCAGCATGGCCTGCTGTTCGGCCACGCCCACCGTGAGGCCGTGGTCGCGCAGCAGCGCGGCAAAAGCCGCCAGGCGCTCAGAGGGCGCGCAGGCCTGTGCTGCGCTGCTCGGTGTGGCCAAGTGATGGGTCATGCTGCCACGTTCTTAAACGCAGAAGGTGACCCTGTGCACGGCGGTTTCGTGGGCGGGTGCCACCCCCAATCGCCCACGGGGTGGGCTCCTACAAAGGCATGGCGCTGAGTGCTCATGCCGCCACTTTGGCTTGCTCGTTGGTGTTTTCGGCCACGCCCACGGTGCGGCGGCCTTCTGTCAGTTGCCGCAAACGGTCCGGTCCCATCAAGAAGCGGTCTTCACGGGTCTTGAGCAAACAGCCCAATGTGCCGAGCACCGCCGACATGTCTTCGGGCAAGCTGTTGTGGCGCATCTGAAAGAGCGCGCTCACCCAGTCCAGGGTTTCGGCAATGCCGGGAATCTTGGCCAGGTCTTCGCGGCGCAGGCGCTGCACGAACTGAACAGCGTCTTCCACCAAGCGGGTGTCGACCTGGGGCAAGGCGGCTTTGACGATGGCGATCTCTCGCGCCAGCGTCGGGTAATCCAGGTAGTGGAACAGGCAGCGGCGGCGCAGCGCGTCTGACAACTCACGCGTGCCGTTGCTGGTCAAAATCACTTGCGGAATGTGCGTGGCACGGATGGTGCCGATCTCGGGCACGGTGATCTGGTATTCGGCCAGCACTTCGAGCAAGAAGGCTTCAAAGGCTTCGTCGGCGCGGTCGATCTCGTCGATCAGCAACACACAAGGGCCGGTCTGGCTGATGGCGCGCAGCAAAGGGCGCTCGAGCAAATACTCTCGGCTGAACACGTCCGACTCGCGCACACGGCCAGCCGCGTCTTTGTCCGCTTCGCTCATGCGGATCGCCATCAACTGGCGGCCGTAGTTCCACTCGTAAGCGGCTTGCGCCAAGTCCAAGCCTTCAAAGCATTGCAAGCGCACAAGCACGGCATTTTGCGATTGCGCCAGCGCCGTGGCCAGTGCGGTTTTGCCCACGCCCGCGTCGCCTTCAAGCAAGAGCGGGCGCTGCAAGGCAGACGCCAGCCACACGGTGGTGGCCAGGTCTTCATCGGCCAGATAGCCCGCACGCTGCAGCCGCTCGCGCAGCAAGCGCTCCTCAGCAGCAGGCTGTCCGGCTGGGTCTGGCGTCGTCATGCTCAGGCTTTCTTGCCAAACAAACCGCCCACCCAGCTCTTGAGCAAAGCCCAGAAGATGGCCAGGCCGTTGATTTCGCGGGCCACCACGGGGGCCTTGGGTGCAGCAGCAGGTGCCGCAGCCTCACCACCGGATGCAGCACCGGATGCAGCACCGGATGCACCACCGGATGCCGCAGTTGCAGCATCCGTTGAAGCCGCTGGTGAGCCTTCAGCCGCAGGCAAGGTCAACGCGGTCTGGCGGAAGTTCTCGACAAACTGGGCCAACAGCATGTCGGACACCTGCACCATCATGCGGCCACCGAATTGCGCGAACTTGCCGTTGACGATCACAGCGGCTTGGCCGTTCAGCACGCAATGCGCCGGGTTGGCCGGGTCGGCGGTGATGATCGCGGTCAGGTCCATCGAGGCAGACGAGCCGCCCTTGTCAGCACCCTTGCCGCGCAAGACCATCTTGCGTTCAGCGGGCACGGCTTCGACCACGTCCACCGTACCGCCAAACTGGGCCACAGCGGGCCCAACCTTGACCTTGACGCCGCCCTTGAACGAGGTCTCGGACAACTGCTCGGTGATTTCGGCACCGGGCATGCAGTTGGCCGTGGCCTTCAGGTCGGTGAGCAGGGCCCACGCTCGTGCGGCGTCCACATCGAGCGGGTATTGTTTGTCGAGTTTGACTTCCATTTTCTTTCCTGATTACAAGGCTGCGCCGTGCTCGCGCAGCGCTTTCCAGGTGCGGAAAGCGTTGTGCGGCATGTCCAGGTGCGTGACACCCAGGTGCGAGAAGGCATCGACCACAGCCGAGGTGAAGGTCGGTATCGAGCCGACGTGCGGCGACTCGGCCACGCCCTTGGCACCCAGAGGGTGGTGTGGCGAAGGGGTGACGGTGTGGTCGGTTTCCCAGTGCGGGGTTTCCACGAAGGTGGGCAAGAAGTAATCCATCAGCGTGTTGCCCAGCAGGTTGCCCTGTGCATCAAACGGCATTTGCTGGCCCATGGCCACGGCAAAACCTTCGGTCAAACCACCGTGGATCTGGCCTTCGATGATCATCGGGTTGATGCGGGTGCCGCAGTCGTCCAGCGCATAGAAACGGCGGATTTTGGTCTCACCGGTCGCACGGTCGATGTCCACCACGCACAGGTAGATGCCGAAGGGGAATGTGAAGTTTGGTGGGTCGTAGTAGTGCACTGCTTCCAAGCCTGGCTCCAAACCGTCTGGTGGCTGGTGGTAAGCCTGCCATGCCACATCGGCCATGGTCTTGAACTTGCTGTCGTCGCCCTTGACTTTGAAGCGGTCGACTTCCCAATCGAGGTCGTTTTCATTGACTTCGAGCATGTGGGCGGCGATCTTGCGGGCTTTCGCGTGGATCTTGCGGGCTGCCAAGGCAATGGCAGCACCGGCCACGGGCGTGGAGCGCGAACCGTAAGTGCCCAAGCCATAAGGCGCAGTCGAGGTGTCGCCTTCTTCGACTTGAATCACTTCAGACGGAATCCCCAGCTCGGTGGCAATGATCTGCGCGTAGGTGGTCTGGTGGCCCTGACCTTGCGTGATCGTGCCCATGCGGGCGATGGCGCTGCCGGTGGGGTGGATGCGGATTTCGCAGGAGTCGAACATGCCGACACCCAGGATGTCGCAAATCTTGGAAGGACCAGCACCCACGACTTCGGTGAAGGTCACCAAGCCAATGCCCATCAGCGTGGGGCTGTGGGGATCGGCGCGTTTGGCCGCTTGCTCGGCGCGCAGG
>CAITSG010000515.1 GCA_903894995.1 uncultured Burkholderiales bacterium | reverse complement strand
GCTGTGCAAGGCCAACGCAAGGGCGCAGCACAGGGCCAAGTCAAACGCAAAAAAGAGACGATCTGCATGCTGGGCTGGGTCTATGAAAGCGTGGGGTGCCGCCAAAACGGGCAGCACCAGCAGGCAGGCGATCAGGATGTTTTTGAGGGTTTGCAAGGGGCGCAGCACAAGGGCCAACACTGTGGCCAACATCAACAGCGCGTGGGTTTGCACGTACCATTTTGCAAAGTGCACCAGGGTGCCCGCTTGCAGAGACTGCAAGTCGGCCAGCAAGCTGTTGCCCGCGCGCCCTTCGGTGGAAAACCCCAAAACGTACAACCGCAGTCCCGCGTACACCAACATGGCCAGCAACAGGCCTATCGCCTGCGGCCTGTGCTTTTGAAACGCAGCCCAGGCCCACAGTGCCAGCACCAGGGGAGCATAAATTTCTTTGCTGAGCAAGGACAAAAGCGCAAGGACAAAGCTTGTGGCCAAGGCCTGGGTTGGCTGGACTGCCGTGAGGGGTGGTTTTTTTTGCAGGTGCAATAAAAGTAAGAGGCTGAAAAGTCCCCCCAGCACATAGTGCAGGGTGTAAAACCGCGCGGCCATGGGCCAAACACTGCTGAGACTGGCGATGAGCAAAATGGCCATGAGCCCGGCACTGACTTGTTGGGTGTGTCGATGGCACCATGCGCCTGCCAAGGCGGCGCACAGGCCCAGCAATCCGATTTGCAAAATCAAAAATGGCGTGGCGGTGACGCCAAACAACTCAAACATGAGGCGGTAGATCGTCAAAGCCACCGGGGTGTAGTGCACAACAGAGAGTTGCTGGTAAACCTCGTTCATGTAATAGGCGCCCAGGTAGGGGGCCTCGATGGCGAGCTGCAAGATGTGCCCGTCGTCGTCAGAAAAGACGGCTTGGCTCAAATAGGGGTAGGCGCACAGCGACAGCAGCAGCCCCAGCGCCAGCCACAGACCCATCCATCGGGCAGGGTGTTGGTGGATCATGGTGTGGTGATTTCTGAGGGGGTATGGCGATGCAAGCGGCGCACCAAATAGATGGGCCTTTTTTTGGTTTCTTTGTAGGTTCGGCCAATGTATTGGCCCAACACCCCAATGCCAATGAGCTGGATGCCGCCCAAAAACAAAACGGCCGTCAGGATGGAGGCGTAACCCGGCACGCTGATGCCAAACAGCAAGGTGCTGAGCACGATCCAAAGGCCATACAACAATGCGAGCGCGGCAATGACAGTGCCAAAACCGACCCAAACGTAAAGCGGAACGGTGCTGAAGCCAACGATGCCGTCCAGCGCGAGCTGAAAGAGTTTTCTGGCGTTGAAGCTCGATTGGCCATGGCGGCGGGGTTCCACGTCGAATTCGATGGTGACTTGTTTGTAGCCAACCCAGGCGTACAAGCCTTTCATGAAACGGGTGCGTTCGGTGAGTTGCTGCAGGCTGTGCACGACTTGCCGGTCCATGAGGCGAAAGTCGCCCACATCAGCGGGTATGTGGCATTCGGCCAGCTGGTTGTGAAGCCGGTAAAAGCCTTGGGTCAACCAGCGCTGCAGTTTGCCTGTGTCGTTGCGTGTTTTTCTTTTGGCCAAGACCATGTCTGCGCCCTGCTCCCAAAGCTTCACCATGTCCAAGATCAGTTCGGGCGGGTGCTGCAGGTCGGCATCGATGGGAATGACCGCGTCACCATCGGCCAAGTCAAGACCGGCTGTGAGTGCGTTTTCTTTGCCAAAGTTGCGCGAGAGTTCGACCAGGGTGATGTGGGGATTTCGCTGCGCGTGCCATTCGAGTTGGGCGTAGGTGTCGTCTGTGCTGCCGTCGTCGATGCAGATGATTTCGTGTGCGTAGTCGGGCAGTTGCGCCAGCACGGGCGTCAGTCGATCAAAAAATGCCGCCAAGCCCAAGGCTTCGTTGTAACAAGGCACCACCAAGGTGAGCCGTGGGCGCTGGCCCGTTGTTGTGTGTCGCGTGTTGTGTATGTTGGCGGCCGCAGCCATGGGGGTGTCCGATCGGGTCTGCTGCTCATCGCAGCGTTGTCGCAACCTGCTGCAAGCCATTTTTTATCTCTATTTAATTTTAAAATAGTTTTTTATTAATTATTAAATTATCTAAAAATACAAACCCAGCACTGTTGCTGTCTTGGGTCGGTGCTG
>CAITSG010000514.1 GCA_903894995.1 uncultured Burkholderiales bacterium | reverse complement strand
TCTGCGCGCGCTGGCGCTGTTGAAGTCGGGCCAGGCGCTGGCCAGTCCGGTGGCGCGGCGCGTGTCGGTCTTTGGCATGAGTCACATGCCCAGCCAGTTGCTGGACATGCTGGCCGCTTTGTCGGCGCACAGCCAAGTCCTGCTGGCCGTGCCCAACCCTTGCCAGCACCACTGGGGCGACATCATGGACGGGCGCGATGCGCTGCGGGCCGAGCGCAGACGTCATGCCTACAAGAAAGAAAACCTGTCGACCGTCGCTTTTGAACAGATGCACCTGCACGCCCCGACCTTGCTGGCCGCTTGGGGGCGGCAGGGGCGTGACTTCATTCGCCAGCTGGACGCCTTTGACGATTTGCAAGCGGCGCAAGAGCGCCATCCGGGAGTACGGCTGGACTTGTTTGACGATGCGCCGGGGGCTGACGGTCGCCTTTTGCTCACACAACTGCAAAACCGCATCCGCGATTTGAAGTCGAGCCAGGACCCGGTGGAGGCCGCGCTCGACCCGAGTGATGAATCGCTGGTGTTCAAAGTGGCCCACAGCCCGGTGCGTGAACTGGAAGTGCTGCACGACCAATTGTTGCAATGGTTTCACGCACAACCCGAGGTTTCGCCGCGTGAGGTGGTGGTCATGGTGCCGGACATCGAAGTCATGGCTCCTGCCATTCGCGCCGTGTTTGGCCAGTACAAGCGGGGTGATGCGCGCTTCATCCCCTACGACATCGCGGACTTGGGCGCACAGGCCACCAGCCCCTTGATCCACGCGGTGGAATGGCTGTTGGCCTTGCCCCAGCAACGCAGCCGCGTAAGCGAGCTGGTGGCACTGCTCGAAGTGCCCGCTTTGGCGGCCCGCTTCGGCCTCAAGTCCGAGCAGTTGCCCACGCTCACGCGCTGGATGGTGGGCTCGGGCATTCGTTGGGGTTTGTCGGCACCGCACCGGGCGGGCTTGGGACTGGACACTTGCGGCGCAGACAACTCGGCCTTGTTTGGTGTGCAGCGCATGCTCATGGGCTACGCTTGCGGGGCCGATCCGGTGCCCGATGGCGCAGGCGTTGACCCTTATGCCGAGGTCGGGGGGCTGGATGCTGAGTTGGCCGGGGCTTTGGCGCACCTGCTGCAGGCTTTGATGGACTGGTGGCAAGCATGCGCCAGTGACGCCACGCCCTTGCAGTGGGCCCAGCGCAGTCGTGCCTTGTTGGCGGCTTTGTTCAAGGCGCAAGACGACACTGACCGCAACGCCTTGTCGGCCCTTGACCAGGCCCTGAACGACTGGACGCGCGCCGCCGATCAGGCTGAGTTTTCAGACGCCGTGCCCCTGCCCGTGGCCCGCGCGGCTTGGATGGAAGCGCTCAAGGTCCCCAAGCTGGAGCAGCGCTTTCGGGCAGGGGGCGTGACTTTTTGCACGCTGATGCCCATGCGAGCCATCCCCTTTCAGCGGGTGTGCTTGTTGGGCATGAACGATGGCGACTATCCGCGCCGCAGCCCGCGTGCCGATTTTGACTTGCTGGGCTTGCCCGGCATGAGCCGCCCGGGCGACCGATCTCGCCGCGACGACGATCGCCAGCTGATGCTCGAAGCCCTGTTGTCGGCCCGCCGCACGCTCTACGTGAGCTGGAGCGGTCGCAGTGTTCGCAACAACAGCGAACAACCGCCATCGGTGTTGGTGTCGCAGTTGCGTGACGAGATCGATGCGCTCTGGGGCCAGGGCACGGCCCAGCGCCTGACCACGGTGCATCCGCTGCAGCCCTTCAGCCGCAAGTATTTTGAGCAAGGCAGCCATTGGCAGACCTTTGCTTTGGAGTGGCGAGCTGCGCAAACCGGCGCAGCACCCAGTGCGGCCGATGCGCCAGCGGGGCCATGGGTGGGCACATCGGAACTGAATGACACCTTCAACGACACCCGAAACGACACCACTAATGGCAACGTTTTTCTGGACCCCATGCAGTCGGCCACGGGCACGCCGGTCATCGGTCTGGGGCAATTGGCGCGGTTTTTGCGCAAACCGGTTGGCGCGTTTTTTCGAGAACGGCTGCAGGTGCACTTGGAAGACGAGCGCAGCGAACTGCCGGGCGAAGAGTTGTTTGGGCTGGGTGGGCTGGACTTGTACCAGTTGCTCGACCATGAACTGCAGCATGTGCCTGCCGATTTAAGCCCCCACAGTTTGCCCGCCCATGCCCGGCGCGTGGTGCAGCGTTTGCGCCAGGCCGGGGCTTTGCCCTTGGCGGGCGTGGGCGAACTCGAAGCGGCCAAACTCACCGACAGCTTGCAGGGAATTTTGGGCACCGCCCTGCAAGAGCGCGAGGCTTACCCTTGGCCTGCTCCCCGGGTGATGATCGATCTGGCACACCCCCTGGTGCATCTGCAAGACGCCCTGAGCGGTGTGCTGAGCGGCGAGGGCGGTGCCCTGCTGCTGAGCCTGCGGGCCAATGCCTTGGCCGACTTGAAGGGCAAAACGCCCCAAGCCTTGCCTGAAAAACTGATCGACGTGTGGCTTGTCTCGCTGGCCAGCGCCGCCATGGGACAAGCCCTGTTTTGTGTGGTGGTGGGGGCCAATGCGGTGCTGCGTGTACCCCCGCAAGAGGCCCACGAGGCCCGCGCCCAGTTGCAGCTGCTCTTGGACATTTGGGTCGAGGGCATGCGCTGGCCGCTGCCGGTGCCCCCTGGTTTGGCCTTGCAGTGGCTCAAGGATCCCGAGAATCTGAACGCTTTGCGCGACCTGTACGAGGGCAGCAGCCACCTGCGTGCCGAGCGCAACAAGGACCCAGCGCTGGCCCGCACCTACCCCAGCTTGAGCGATGTGCTGGACAGCGGTCATTTTGAGCGACTGGCCCAGGCCATCTATGTCCCCTTGCGCAGCTGGGCGTCGCACATCCAGATCGAGGCCTTGGCCGATGCCCCTGAGCAAGCCGAACAGGAGGACCTGTCATGAGTGCCTTGAACAACAAGCCACAAACCTCCCCTGAAAATACCCCGGTAAACCCTGCAAAAAGCCCCACCGCCCATGCCCTGGATGCCCCCGGCTTCCCGCTGCGCGGCAGCCACCTGATGGAGGCCAGCGCCGGGACCGGCAAAACCTGGACGATTGCTGCGCTTTATGTGCGCTTGGTGCTGGGCCATGGCGCGGCGGACACCGCGCCGGTGCGCCCCATGCTGCCGCAAGACGTGCTGGTCATGACCTTCACCCGCGCTGCCACGCGGGAGCTGTCAGACCGCATTCGCGCCCGCCTGACCGAAGCTGCGCAGGTTTTTCGGGGCCTGGCCCGCAGTGAAGATGCATTTTTGATGCGCCTCATGGCCGACTACCCCGAAGGGCGTGTGCGCGAGCAAGCGGCCTACCGTTTGGCGCTGGCGGCCCAAGCCATGGACGATGCGTCCGTCTACACCATCGACGCTTGGTGCCAGCGCATGTTGCGCGAGCACGCCTTTGACAGCGGCAACCTGTTTGAAGAAAACCTGGTGGGCGACGAGGCCGCCTTGCGCCTGGAGGCGGTGCAGGACTATTGGCGGCAACAGCTCTACCCCATGCCCCCCGAGCAAGTGGCGCAGGTGCAAACCATTTGGCGCGACGTGCCCGCGCTGGAAGCCGATATGCGTGCCCTGATGGCCGTGCCCCTGCCCGTGACTCCGCCAGGCACACTGGCGCAGGTCTACGCGGCTGCCTTGGCCGAGCGCGAGGCGCAGATGCAAGCCCTCAAAACCGCTTGGGATGTCCAAGCCGACAACTTGCTGGGCTGGATCGAAGCGCAACTGGCCCCCAAAAAACACGGCTGGAATGGCCATAAGCTGACGGTCAAAAAATCCGCCGAGTGGCTGGGGGTGCTCAAAGCCTGGTCGCAAGGCCCGGACGATGGCCAGGCCCTGGAAGCGGCCATGAAAGCGGGTTGGGACCGCTTCACCCCCGAAGGCCTGATGGCGTGCCGCAAGCCCGGTGAAGATCCGGTGACCTTGCCACCCGAAAGCCATGCCTATGCCCAGCTGCAAGCCGCTTTGAAAGCCTTGCCCGACCCGCAGCAGCAGGCCCGGCTGCATGCCCGCAGCCATGTGCTGCAACGCATGAATGAGCTCAAGCGGCGCAGTGGCTTGTTTGGTTTTGCCGACATGTTGGAGCGCCTGGATGTGGCGCTGGCCGACCCTGAGTCGGGCGAGCGTCTGGCGCAGCGCCTGCGTGAGCAGTTTCCGGTGGCCTTGATCGACGAGTTTCAAGACACCTCACCACTGCAGTTCCGCATTTTTGACCGCATTTACCGCACAGCCGAGAACGACCAAGACACGGCCTTGTTGTTGATCGGTGACCCCAAACAATCGATTTATGGTTTCAGGGGGGCCGACATTCACAGCTACCTGGCCGCGCGTCGCGCCACCGAGGGCCGCCACCATGTGTTGGGTACCAATTTCCGGTCCACCCAGGCCATGGTCGATGCGGTCAACCGTTGGTTTGAAATTCCAGCAGATGCCTTTGGCTACCGCACCGCTTTGGAGGACCCGCTGCCTTTTCAGAGCGTGAAAGCGCACGGCCGTGCCGAAGTGCTGCATGTCAGCGGCGGCGCCGTCCCGGCCATGACCCTGGTGCACGATGCCACGCTGCGCAGCCAGCGCGATGCGCGTGTGCACCTGTCGGCCTTGTGCGCCGAACAGATTGTGGCTTGGCTGGGTGACCCGAATGCCCGTTTTGTGCACCCTCAACACGGCGATGCACCGCTCAAGCCCAAAGACATTGCCGTGCTGGTGCGCACCGGGGTCGAGGCCGCCGCCGTGCGCGACGCCTTGCGCTGGCGGGGCGTGGCTTCGGTGTATTTGTCCGACCGCGATTCGGTGTTTGCCAGTGACGAGGCGCAGGACCTGTGTTTGTGGCTGCGCGGTGTGGCCGAGCCCCAGGACATGCGCCGCGTGCGAGCAGCCCTGGGCACACGCACCGTGGGCTTGTCGCTGGCCGAGTTGCACGCGCTGGCCACCCAAGATGACTTGCTGGACCAGCGTGCCGAGCAAATGCGCGAGCTGCACCAGATCTGGCAAACCCAGGGCGTGCTGGCCATGCTGCGCCAGTCGCTGCACCGCTTGCAACTGGCAGGCCGCTGGCGTGGTCAGTCCGATGGCGAGCGGCGTTTGACCAATGTGCTGCATTTGGCCGAGCTGCTGCAAACGGCCAGCAGCCAGCTCGATGGCGAGCAGTCCCTGATCCGCTGGTTGCTTCAGCAAATCGACGAAGCCTTGGACGGCAGCGCGGGCGAGAGCGAAGAAAAAACCGTGCGCCTGGAAAGCGACGAAGACCTGGTCAAGGTCATCACCATCCACGCCAGCAAGGGCCTGGAGTACCCGGTGGTGTGCCTGCCCTTTGCACACAGCCACCGCGAAGTGACGGCTGGCAAAGCGTCTGTCATGCAGGTTGGCCAGGCGGGCGGCGACCGCCACTGGACGCTGGACTTTGACCGGGCCGATGCACAAGCGGCCGACCAAGACCGCCTGCGCGAAGACCTGCGTCTGTGGTACGTGGCGCTGACCCGGGCACGGCATGCGCTGTGGGTGGGCTGGAGCCCGGTCAAGCGCGGCAATGGCAAAAGCTGCGTCAACCACGACAGCGCGGCTGGCCATTTGCTGGCCGGGGGTGAGGAGCCCGACGCAGTCGGCTGGTGGTCCAAACTGCAGAGTTTGCAAACCCATGCCCAGGGCGGTGCACTGTCGGTGCGGTTTGTGCTTGCGCCGCAAACGGTCAGCCTGACCCGTTGGCAGCGCATGGAGCAGCCCGTGGCACTGCGCGAGGCCTTGGTGTGCAGCGCCCGCATCGACAAGACCTGGGGGATTGCGAGTTTTTCCCGGCTCACCCGGGGCTTGTCCTCTCAGCCCATGTCGGCCTCGGCTGTGGTGCCATCCAACGCCTTGGCGACCGGCTCGGCCAGTCTGGACATGGCCACGCCGCGCCCGGCCGATGACGAACCTGAAGATGTGGGAGGGGCCATGGATTTGCCCATCGATTTGCCTTCGTTCCTGACATGGGAGGCGCAGGGCGCACCCGGGACCGCTGCCCCCTTGGTGCTGACAGCGCCTTGGCACAGTTTTGCCCGAGGCCCGAGCGCGGGCAACTTCTTGCACGACCAAATGGAATGGTTGGCCGCAGACGGTTTTGCGCTGAAGCCAGGCACCCCCATGGCCGAACGACTGCTCAAACGTTGCGAGCGTGCGGGCTACAAGGCGCAAGCCGACGGGGTGGTGCAGTGGCTGTCACGCTTGGTGGCTCAACCCTTGGGCGTGGCCCATCGCGGTCCCCATGTGGCCCTGAATGCGCTGCAAACCGTGCTGCCCGAGATGGAGTTCTGGTTGCCGGCCGAGCGCTTGCATGCCCGAGAAATCGACACCTTGTGCCAACGGCATTTGCTGCCCGGTGTGGCGCGCCCCCAGCTGCCCGATGCGCAGTTGCACGGCATGCTCATGGGCTTTGCCGATCTGGTGTTCGAGCATGCGGGCCGCTACTGGGTGCTGGACTACAAGTCCAACCACTTGGGCGCTCAAGATGCGGACTACAGCGCCGATGCCCTGGACCAAGCCATGGCCGAGCACCGCTACGAGGTGCAGGCCGCGCTTTACATGTTGGCCCTGCACCGCTTGCTGCGCTCACGTCTGGGCGCAGCGTATGACCCGGTCCAGCATCTGGGGGGCGCGGTGTACCTGTTCATGCGCGGTATCGATGGTCCCGTTGGGGGTTGTTGCTGCTTGCCCGCACCGGTGGCCTTGATGGAGGGGCTGGACGCCATGCTGCGGGCCGGGGTGAGCGCTGTTGAGCCGTCTGGAGCGTGCTCATGAACATGCGCAAGACACCAACCAACGCAGTGGTGGCACAGGCTGCCCAAATGGATTGGGTCAATGATTTGCCTGTGCAAGGTTTGAATGCCGAACGCAGCTTGCTGTGGCTGCACGCCTGGGCCGATTTGGGCTGGTTGCGTCGCCTGGACAGCGCCTCGGCCACCCAACTGCATCGCTTGGACGCGGGCACATCACCCGCTGTGCTGGTGGCGGCGGCCGTGCTGGCACACATGGAGGGGCGCGGCCATACCTGTTTGGCCGTGCAGGCGCTGGCCTCGCCACCTGTTGACTGGCTTGGGGCGGCAGCGCCCGAGGTGCGGGCCACGGCGCTTGGCTTGCCCGCCTTGTGGGCGCACATGCCTGCCAGCGCAGCGGCCTGGGTGGCGGCCTTGCAGGCGGCACCGTCTGCTTGTCTGCGCCTGGCCAGCACGCCTGACCTTGGGCAGCCCTTGGTGTTGGGGGGCGATGCGCAAGCCCCTTTGCTTTACCTGCGCCGTTACCGTGTTTACGAAGAGCGGGTGGGCCAAAACCTGCTGCAACGTGCCCAAAATGCGGTGCCCGTGGACGAAGCTTTGGCGCGGGTGTGGCTGGACCGCTTTTTTGGCCAAGCGCTGGAGGGTGGAGGGGCGACGGCGGCCTTGCCCGATTCAAACAAGGCCGCCGAGGCGCAGACCGACTGGCAAAAGCTGGCCTGCGCCGTGGCTTTGCGTTCGCATTTATCGGTCATCACCGGGGGACCGGGCACGGGCAAAACCTACACCGCTGCACGTTTGCTGGCTTTGCTGCTTGCTTTGCACGAAGGCCCTCATCCTTTGCGCGTGGCATTGGCAGCGCCCACGGGCAAGGCCGCCGCCCGACTCAAGCAGTCGATTGACGGCTCGCTCAAAGCACTCAAAGGGCAATCACTGAACGTGTCCGAAACCGCCGATGCAACAGGCACGGCCCAGAGCGATGCACCGCTGGACTTGGACACCCTCATCCAGCGCATCGGTCCCGCGCGTACTTTGCATGCGCTTTTGGGGGCTCGGCCCGACACCCGCATGTTCCGCCACCACGCGGCCAATCCGCTCGATGTTGATGTGTTGATCGTGGACGAAGCCTCGATGGTGCATCTGGAAATGATGGATGCCCTGCTGCAAGCGCTGCCCCCCACGGCTCGATTGGTGTTGCTGGGCGACAAAGACCAATTGGCCTCGGTGGAGGCTGGCGCGGTGCTGGGGGATGTGTGCCGCGACGCCGCCCAAGGCGCTTACCTGCCCGAAACTTGGCGCTTTGCGCAAGTGGCGGCGGGGCAAAGCCTGGCCCCCCGGTTTCAGGCCAAAGCTGGGCTGTCGGTCTCGGCCCTGGCCCAGCAAACCGTGATGCTGCGGCAAAGCCGTCGCTTCGAAGGCCCGATTGGGCAGCTGGCCCTGGCCGTGAATACCGGTGACGCTGATGCCGCTTGGGCGTGCCTGCGGGGTGGCAACACCGTGGCCTGGCCCTTGCAGGCTTTGCAACCAGACTCCCCCCAGACCGTGTGTGCGCTGGCGTTGGGCAGCACGGGTCAATCTTCTTACACCGATTACTTGAGGCTCCTCGCACCAAGCCCTGCAGGTCTGGACGCGCCATCGCATGGCCATTGGGTTCGCAGCGTGTTGCTGGCTTTTGATCGTTTTCGGATTTTGTGCGCTGTGCACCAGGGCGATTGGGGCACGCAGGCGCTCAACTTGGCCGTGCAAAAGGCACTGGCCGATGCCGGGTGGCTCAAGCCCCAAGGCGAATGGTTTGCCGGGCGTCCGGTCATGGTCACACGCAACGATGCCCAGCTGGGCGTGTTCAACGGCGATGTGGGCGTGGTCTTGCCCAACCACCAAGGGGTGCTCAAGGTCTGGTTTCTGGACGGTGAGCAGCTGCGCTCGGTCAGCGTGTCGCGCCTGGCCTATGCCGAAACGGCCTTTGTCATGACGGTGCACAAAAGCCAGGGCTCGGAATTCGCACACACCGCGATGGTTTTGCCTGCGGGCGCAGCCGATTTGCTGACGCGCGAATTGGTCTACACCGGCATCACCCGCGCCCGCGAGCAGTTCACCCTGATTGAAGGCCAGGCTGGTCTGTTGAACGCTGCCATGGCCCGGCCCAGCGTGCGGGCCAGCGGCTTGCGGCTGTGGTGGGTTTAGTTGGCGTAGCCTTCGCACGCCCCAGCGTTGGGGCGGCCTTTGCATTCGCGCAGCAGGCGTTTGTCGCGCTCGGCCCGGTTTTCTGATCCCGATTTGTCCTTGGGCATTTTGGGGGCTTTGCCCGCCTTGGCCTTTTTGCCTTTGGCCGGTTGTTCAGCGCCGGTGGTGGCGGTGAAGGTGTCCACCGCCCCGCAGACGGGCGCTGCGCTGGCCAAGGCCAGGGCCACCGTCAAGTGGGCCATGGTGTGTGCAAAATTGGCAGTTGTCATGTGAGTCCCCCTGGTGTTTTTTCATGGCCTTCATCATAGGCAGGACAGGCCGCTGTGCAAAGGGTGACAAGGCCCTAGCGCGGCAGCCCTTACGATAAGCGCATGAACTCCAAGACCCCCCCTTTCATGCGCCAGTCCGTCATG
>CAITSG010000513.1 GCA_903894995.1 uncultured Burkholderiales bacterium | reverse complement strand
GTAAGCTTCCGGCCATCCCATCTGGCCCAGATACCCCAGATCTAAGAGCATCGTGTCCACGTAATAGATCGTGGACACATGTACACCAACAACCAACTCCCCCAGCCCGGCCGTGGCCGCCGCACCTACAGCCCCGAGTTCAAAGCCCAGCTAGTTGCCGCTTGCCGCATTCCCGGCATGTCGGTTGCCTCTGTGGCTCGAAACCATGGCATCAACCACAACATCCTGCACCGCTGGCTGCGTGAACTGCCCGACCCGGCTCCTGCCCGCTTGCCTCAAACGACCCACAAGGCGGTGCCCGCCTTCATCGAGTTGCCCATCACCGAGTCGGTAGCCCCAGCCGTTGTCACCGCCGACAGCGTTCACGTTGAAATCCAGCGAGGTGACCTGTCCGTCAAGTTGCGTTGGCCTGCAGTGGCGGCACCGGCCTGTGCCCAGTGGCTTTTGGAGCTGTTGCGTTGATCCGCATCGATGCCGTCTGGATGGCCACCGAGCCGCTGGACATGCGTGCAGGGCCAGAGACCGCATTGGCCCGTGTTGTTCAAGTCTTTGGCGCAGCCCACCCGCATCACGCCTATCTGTTTGCCAACCAGCGTGCCAACCGCATGAAGGTGCTCGTGCACGACGGTGTGGGCGTGTGGCTGGCTGCGCGCAGGTTGAACACTGGCAAATTCGCGTGGGGCGATGCACGGCTGTCGCCCCGGTTGCCGATGAACGCAGCGCAGTTGAGCGCATTGGCGCTTGGCTTGCCTTGGCAACGCATGGGCGATGCGGGCGTGATCACGGTTTTGTGATCATCAACGAAAGTGTTTGCGTTGTTCAATTGGGGCATCTTCGGATACCCAACGCCGGCAGTGTTGGGCACACTTCTAACCCATGAACAGCGCACCGCCCACACTCGCAGACTTGAACGCAGATGAGCTGCGCGAGATGGTCACGGGCTTGCTGCAAAAGGTGGCCAGCAACACCGCACAGATCCAATTCAAGCAAGCGCTGATCGACAAACTCACCTACGAGAATGCGGTTCTCAAGCGCCTAAAGTTTGGCCTCAAGAGCGAGAAGATGAACGCCGAGCAACGCAGCTTGCTCGATGAAACGCTGGACGCCGACTTGGCTGCCGTGGCCGATGAGATTGCACGGGCACAGCCGGAGTCAGCCGCAGCTCAAGAGAAAAGAACGCCTAAGCGCCAGGCCTTGCCCGCTGAGCTGCCGCGCCAGACCTTTACCCACGAGCCTGAGTCCACTGTGTGCACAGCCACAGGCTGCGGCAGCCAGATGAAGCGCATTGGTGAGGACGTGTCCGAGAAGTTGGACTATGTGCCAGGCGTGTTTTGTGTGCACCGCCATGTGCGCGGCAAATGGGCCTGCGCCTGCTGCCAGACCTTGGTGCAAGTGGCGGTCGAGCCCCACGTCATCGACAAAGGCATCCCCACACCGGGTTTGCTGGCCCAGGTGCTGATCAACAAATTTGCCGACCACTTGCCGCTGTACCGCCAGGAAGCCATCTTTGGCCGCGCGGGTGTGTTGATTCCCAGATCCACACTGGCCCAATGGGTGGGCAGCTGCGGGGTGGAGCTGCAACCGCTGGTGGACGCTTTGAAGCGTGACATTCTGAGCCGCAGCGTGCTCCACGCCGACGAAACTCCGGTGCAGATGCTCAAACCGGGCAAAGGCAAAACGCACCGGGCGTATTTGTGGGCGTATGCAGCCGGGGCTCACGAGGACATCAAAGCAGTGGTGTACGACTTTTGTGAAAGCCGAGCGGGGGCGAACGCCAAAGCGTTTTTGGAAGAATGGCGAGGATCATTGGTGGTCGATGACTTCAGTGGCTACAAGCAACTCATGGGCGATGCACAAAAGCAGATCACCGAGGTGGGCTGCTGGGCACATGCCAGGCGCAAGTTCCATGACTTGCAGTTGGCCAACCAAAGCCAAATTGCCGAGCAAGCGGTCAGGCAAATAGCGCAAATCTATGCGGTGGAGCGCGAGATCAAAGAGTTCAGTGCCGAGGATCGCCTGAGCTTGCGCCAAGAAAAGAGTCAGCCGCTGGTGCAGACCTTGCACGACTGGCTGATGCTCAATCGGCAAAAGGTACCCGAAGGCTCGGCCACGGCCAAAGCGATCGACTACAGCCTGCGACGTTGGAAAGCTTTGACGCGATTCCTGCAAGATGGGCAACTGCCAGTGGACAACAACTGGATCGAGAACCAGATCAGGCCGATAGCGATAGGCAGGAACAACTGGTTGTTTGCGGGCTCGCTACGAGCTGGTCAAAGGGCGGCGGCGGTGATGAGCCTGATTCAGTCGGCCAAACTCAACGGGCACGACCCGCATGCATACCTGAAAGATGTTCTGACGAGGTTACCGACACACATGAACAGCCGGCTTGAAGAGTTGCTGCCGCACCGCTGGAACCGGGCTTAGTGTCTACGTGTCCACGATCGTGTCGTGGACACGTATCTGCTAAAGCAGGCGGAAATCGAAAATCCAGATGGGACGGCCGGACGCTTACGTAAAAATGTCAACGTTCGGTGGATGGCGTTTCTGCTGAGCAGTCAGCGCTATCGCGATTTATTGCGAGATGTTGCAACGGGTACAAGTGGCAGCATGAAAAACATCTCGAAGGGCGCACTGCGGTCATTGCCGATTCAATTTCCAAGCCCAAAAGAACAAACAGCCATCGCCACCGTCCTCTCTTACATGGACGCCGACCTCGCTGCTCTCGAATCCCAGCTCACCAAAACCCGTGACCTTAAGCAAGGGATGATGCAAGAACTACTCACTGGAAGGACACGCTTGATATGAGCGCCATCAATCCCCACTACCGTACTGTGCAGCAGCTGCTGCAAAGCCAATCCTTTGCCATTG
>CAITSG010000512.1 GCA_903894995.1 uncultured Burkholderiales bacterium | reverse complement strand
GAGATCAAAGCTTTCTTTAATCAAGAGCCACTCAATAATCTTAATCCGGATGAAGTTGTAGCACTCGGCGCTGCAAGACAAGCGCATACGCTAGCCGGTAATAAATCAGACCAAGATTTATTGTTACTTGATGTCACTCCTTTGTCACTTGGCATTGAAACCATGGGTGGCTTAGTCGAAAAAATTATCCACAGAAACTCAAACATTCCTATTGACAAGGCTCAAGAATTTACGACATTTAAATATGGACAAACTGCCATGGTGATGTGGGACGAAATCGCCAAAGAAATTAGCGCCGAGTTCCCTGATGTGCATTGGGACAAAGAGCTGGTCGATGCCTGCACCGCGCGCATGGTCAATCGCCCCGCCTCGCTGGACACGGTGGTGGCCACCAACTTGCATGCCGATATTCTGAGCGATCTGGCGGCAGCCTTGGCCGGCAGTCTGGGCATTGCCCCCACGGGCAACATCGACCCAGAGCGACGCTACCCCTCGATGTTCGAGCCTATCCACGGCTCAGCGTTTGACATCATGGGCCAAGGTCTGGCCAACCCGATCGGCACCTTCTGGAGCTGCGTGATGTTGCTCGAACACATCGGTTTGACTGGCCCTGCCAAGCAATTGATGCAGGCCATTGAAGCGGTGACGGCCGATCCGCAACTGCACACACGCGACCTGGGCGGGCCCGCCGGTACGGCCCAAGTGACCGAGGCCGTGTGCCAGCAGTTGCGCAACTGATAAATGACACATTTAAGGAGACACGCATGAACACAACCCTCACCCGCTGGCTGGGCCTCTTGTGCCTGACACTGGCTTCTCTGGCCCCTGTGGCCATGGCCCAAGGCATCCCCGGTGCTTGCCCCGAAAAGAACCTGCTGTATTGGCAAGCCTTTCCGCCGGGGGGCGAATCCGATTTGTCTGCGCGCCACCAACAGGTGGTCCTCAAGAAAAAATGCCCTGCCATCGACACCATCATCCAATACAAGGCAGGTGCCGGTGGCGGCCTGATGTGGAGCCAGATGAACAACCTGCCCGGCGACGGCCTGAACGTGGTGGGCATCAACCTGCCGCACATTGTGTTCCAGCCGATCGAGGGCGAGGTTCAATACAAAACTGCCGACATCACGCCGGTGTACTGGTTCCACTACACGCCTGACGTGCTGGTGGTGCCAGAGAACAGCCCGATCAAGAGTTTTGCCGAGTTCATTGCCGCGGCCAAAGCTTCCCCCGGCAAAATGAACCTGGGCGGCTCGGGTCTGAACTCGGCCAACCACGCCGCGCATGAGCGGCTGAATGCGGCCTTTGGCATCAAAAGCACCTATGTGCCCTACAAAGGCACAGGCGACATGTCGATGGCGGTGGTGGGCGCACAAATTGACGGGGCCGTGACCTACACCCCGTTTGCGATTGCCAACAAAGGCAAAGTGCGCGCCTTGGCGGTGGCCATGGAAAAACGCCACCCCCTCATGCCCAATGTGCCCACATTCCGTGAGCTGGGCGTGGACTGGATCGATGGTGCTTACCGCGGTATCGGTGCGCCCAAATCAACTTCACCGGAAGCTCGCAGGAAAATCTCTGACATCTGGGGCGCTCTGAACAATGACCCTGAAATGAAAGAGCTGGCTGCTAAAAGCGGCTTCGAGCTGGTCAATATTGGCACCGAGCAAATGGACGCCTTCATGAAAGAGCGCACCGCGCTTTACATCGAAGGCGCCAAACGTTTGGGCCTGGGTAAAAAATAAGGAAATGTGTTTTGAGAATCACTGAAATTCGCGAATCGACCCGCTCCATCCAGAGCAATATTCGCAACGCTTACATCGACTTTTCCAAAATGAACCTCAGCCTGGTGGCTGTGGTGACTGACGTGATCCGTGACGGCCGGCCCGTGATTGGCTACGGCTTCAACTCCAATGGCCGCTACGGCCAAGGCCACTTGATGCGCGAGCGCTTCATTCCGCGCATATTGGAAGCGCCCGCTGACCGCCTGCTGGACGACGCAGGTGACAACCTGGACCCGCACAAAATCTGGGCCACCATGATGACCAACGAAAAGCCCGGCGGCCATGGCGAGCGCTCAGTCGCGGTGGGCACCATGGACATGGCGATTTGGGATGCGGTGGCCAAGATCGCGGGCAAGCCGCTGTACCAATTGCTGGCCGAGCGCTATGGCAACGGCCAAGCGAATCGCAAAGTGTTTGTGTATGCCGCCGGTGGTTACTACTGGCCAGGCAAAGGGCTGGCCGGCCTGACGGACGAAATGCAAAGCTATCTGGACCGCGGTTACTCGGTTGTCAAAATGAAAATCGGAGGCGCCAGCCTGAGCGAAGACTGCCAGCGCATTGAAGCGGTGCTGAAAATGCTGGCCCCAGGCCAACGCTTGGCGGTCGATGCGAACGGCCGTTTCGACTTGCCCACCGCCGTGGCCTACGCCAAGGCTTTGGCTGGCTACAACCTCTTCTGGTACGAAGAAGCCGGTGACCCGCTCGACTACGAATTGCAAGCCGCACTGGCACCATACTATGCCCCGGCCATGGCCACCGGCGAAAACCT
>CAITSG010000511.1 GCA_903894995.1 uncultured Burkholderiales bacterium | reverse complement strand
GAACTCGTCGGCAATCGCCAGCATGTAACTGGGCGTGACCATGATGATGTTGGACTTGAAGTCCTGAATCAGTTGCACCTGGCGCTCGGTCTGACCGCCGCCAAAAGGCACGACCGTCAGGCCCAGTTTTTCGGCGCCGTAATGCGCGCCCATGCCGCCAGTGAACAAGCCATAACCGTAACTGATGTGCACCATGTCGCCGGGCTTGGCACCACCTGCGCGGATGCTGCGGGCCACCACAGTGGCCCAAGTGTCGATGTCTTTGAGGGTGTAACCCACCACCGTGGGCTTGCCGGTGGTGCCGCTGGACGCGTGGATGCGGGCGCAGTTTTCACGCGGCACGGCAAACATGCCAAAGGGGTAACTGTCGCGCAGGTCCGACTTGGTGGTGAACGGAAACTTGGCGATGTCGGCCAGCGTTTTGCAATCGTCCGGGTGCACGCCTGCGGCATCGAACTTGGCGCGGTACACGGGCGAGTTGGCATAGGCGTGCTGCAGGGTTTGCTGCAGGCGCTTGAGTTGCAAGCTGCGCAGTTCGTCGATGCTGGCCTTTTCGATCGGCTCCAGTGGAAAGGCTTTGTCGGTCATGGGAAACTCCGAATTCAAAAATCAATGGGATAGCTGTGTGCAGTGCGCGTTGAAGACCTAGATTCCCGTGTGCGCGGGAATGACATCAGAGGCTTATTCCGGAATGACTGCGCCGGGAATCTGCGCGCTTTTGCCACGGAACATGGCGATCACTTCACCGTTTTGGTTGGTGACTTTCATGTCGTAGATGCCGTGACGTCCGCTCAGGGTCTGCTCAATGCCTTCGCAGGTCAGCACATCGCCCAACTTGCCGGGCTTCAAAAACTCGATGCTGCAACCGGCCGCCACCGCGTTCTTGTTGTAGCTGTTGCAGGCAAAGGCAAAGGTCGAATCGGCCAAGGTGAAGATGAAGCCGCCGTGGCAAATTTGGTGGCCATTCAGGTGCAGCGCTTTCACGGTCATGCGCATCAGGGCGCGGCCAGGTTCGCAGGCCAGCAGTTCCATGCCCATGGTGTCTTTGGAGGCCACGTCGACGGCGAACATGGTCTCGCCCACTTTGTGGGCCAGTGCTTTGGGGTCGCTCATCATTCGCCTTTGAATTGGGGCGCGCGTTTTTCGAGGAAGGCTTGCACCCCTTCAAAATAATCGTGCGTGCGGCCCATGGCCGACTGCATGTCGCGCTCCACATCCAGCTGTTCGGACAGACTGCGGGTGGTGGCGCCTTGCAACAACGCACGGGTGGCCACCAGGGCTTGGGTGGGCATGCTCGCCAAACGCTGCGCCAGAGCCAAGGCTGCGGCCAAGGGGTCGTCGGCCACGTCCCAAATCAAACCCCATTCCTTGGCCTGCTGGGCCGGCAACTTGTCGCCCGTCATGGCCAAGGCCAGCGCTCGCGGCAGCCCCAAGCGCTCGACCAACAACCAGCTGCTGCCCGCATCCGGGATCAATCCGATTTTGCTGAAGGCTTGAATGAAACTGGCCTGAGGGGCCGCAATGGCGATGTCACAGGCCATGGCCACCGATGCGCCTGCACCTGCAGCCACCCCGTTCACGGCAGCCACAATGGGCATGCGCAAGGATTGGATGCGCCGTGTGGTGGGGTTAAAAGCCTGGTCAATGATGGGCCCAGGATCGGCCCGAGCCACGCGGTCAGGACCCGGCGTGAAATCAAAGGACGACAAATCGGCACCGGCGCAAAAACCTCGCCCGGCGCCGGTCAGCACCATGGCGCGAATCTGGGCGTTGGCTTCGGCTTGGTCAAAAGCCGCCCACAAATCGTGGTGCATTTGACGGTCAAAACTGTTCAGCGCAGCAGGCCGGTTGAGCGTGACCACCGCCACAGGGCCGTGTTCTTCATACAAAACAGTGGATGTTGATGAATCAGTCATGAAAATCTCCGAATGCGAAAATGTACCATTAACCGACCAATCGGTTGGTTAATTATTACCATGGGTTTTCCCTAGGTTTTGGTGCCGCCAGGGCCTGAAAGACCCGGGTCAGCGCCTTGGGTATAGTGAGCCCATTGATTCCTTTTGACGCTCACCCAGGAGACAGCACTTGACCTACGAAAACATTGAAGTCCGCACCGAAGGCGGGCAAGTCGGCATCATCACCCTCAACCGCCCCAAAGCCCTGAACGCCCTGAACGGTGCGCTGATGGACGAGCTGGGCCTGGCCCTCAAAGCCTTCGACACCGACGAGGCCATTGGCTGCATCGTCATCACCGGCAGCGAAAAAGCCTTTGCCGCAGGCGCTGACATTTCGGCCATGGCGAAGTTCAATTTCCACGACGTTTACAAAAACGACTTCATCACGCGCAACTGGGAAACCATCCGCAGCATTCGCAAACCCGTGATCGCGGCCGTGAGTGGCTTTGCTTTGGGCGGTGGCTGCGAGCTGGCCATGATGTGCGACTTCATCATCGCCGCTGACAACGCCAAGTTCGGCCAGCCCGAAATCAAGATCGGCATCATCCCTGGCGCAGGCGGCACGCAGCGCCTGCCGCGTGCCATGGGCAAATCCAAGGCGATGGACTTGGTGCTCACTGGCCGCATGATGGACGCGGCTGAGGCCGAACGTGGTGGCCTGGTCAGCCGCGTGGTGCCGCTGGACAAGTTGATGGACGAAACGCTGGGGGCTGCTTTGATGATTTGTGGCTACGGCCAACTGGCCACCATGGCGGCCAAAGAGAGCGTGAACCGCGCCTTTGAAAGTGGGCTGAGCGACGGCGTGATGTTCGAGCGCCGCCTGTTTCACGGCCTGTTTGCCACCGCCGACCAAAAAGAAGGCATGGACGCCTTTTTGAACAAGCGCGCCCCAAAGTTCATCCACGGGTGATCGGCCGCATGCAGCCCGGCAAGCCGCTGATTGCGGTCAGCCGGGTGGGGTCACCAACTCGGGCTGCCAGATCAGCCGCTCGGGGGCGCTGAAGCACAAGAAGCG
>CAITSG010000510.1 GCA_903894995.1 uncultured Burkholderiales bacterium | reverse complement strand
GGCCTGTTTGGCATGAAAGCCCAATTTGAAGCTTGGCGCGACCGCATTCGCAGCCAGGCCCGTGCCAGCCGTTCTGAACATGGAGGAGAAGTGATGCCTGAAGAAGCTGTGGACATTCTTGACAAAAACGACATCGCCCATCGGCGCTTTGACAAGCGCACACGCGATGCCCTCAAACCCTTGGTGACGCCTGAGGTTTTGGAAGAGCACCGCTTGTGCCCCCGCGGCCAACACAGCGACGCTCTGATGCGCTTGCTCAACTACTTCCGGGTGGCCGGTTTGGAAGACAAGTACGCGCTGTTGGCCGAGGTGCCGTTTCAACGCTACAAGATCATTGCCATCTCGGGTGTGCGGGGCGTGCCGCCCCGCATGGTGGATGACAAAACCTATGGCAGCGTTGACGAGGCCTACCACGCGGTCTTTCTCAAACGTTGTCAAGACCTGCTTGAATCCTGATCCTTTTTTCGAAAGCATTTCCATGGCGCAAATTCGCATCCACGGTTACACCGACCAACTCTCTGTCAAAGCAGGCCACAGCGTCACAGCACACATCAGCGCCGAGGGCGTGAACCAGGTTCAAGCCCAGTTGGTCAAACTCATCCATGGTGATGAAAACCCTGAAGGGCCTGGCTTCATCGAACAAGAAATCGATTCACCCATCAACCAGGCCTGGCCAGTCACGCGCCAGTACATTCAGGCGGGCAATTTTTTGCGTGTCGATGACCCGCAGGGCCGACTGAACTCACCGGGCGCCATGACCTTGCACGCCTTCGTCTATGCCACCATTCCCCAAGTGGGGCGTCAGGTGATCTTGGGCAATTGGGACATCGACCGCCAAACGGGTTTTGCTTTGGGCATCAACCCCCAAGGGCTGCTGGAGTTTTGGCTGGGCGATGGTGCGCAGGTGGATGCGGTGGTGGCTGAGGTGCCCTTGATGGCCAAAATTTGGTATTTTGTGGCCGCCACTTACGACCCCGTCAGTGGACTGGCGACGGTGCACCAAGAAGCCGTGCTCAACCGTTACAACTCGCTGTTGTCCAAAATTGTGCCGCTGGACTACCGCTCACACGTGCAAACGCGCATGCGGGTCAAACCCGCGGTCGGCACCTCATTTCTGATTGCAGGCGCACACGACCGCAACCCCAGCCGTGGCGATTTTGTCGCGCAGTGTTTCAACGGCAAGATCGACCGTCCCGGCATCATGAAAGGGGTGGCCGATGAAGCTGTCATGGCCCAATTGCGCAGCGGTCAAGCCTCGCACCACGATCTGACCTTGGCCTACTGGGACACCAGTGCCGGATATACCGACCATGGCATAGGTGACAACGTCTATGACCAAGGGCCCTATTTGCTGCACGCACAAGGGGTCAATTGCCCTGTGCGGGGGCAAACCGGTTGGAACTGGAATGGTCGCAATGACTGCTACCGCTTGGCTTTCCATGAATATGGCGGCGTCGAGTTTCACGACGACGCCATGACCGACTGCCAATGGGTCCCGACCCTGACCCTGGATGTGCCGATCGATCTGAAAAGCGGCGTCTATGCCATTCGCTTGCGCCCCACGGCACAAGACAATCACCCTGAAGCGGGTGCCATGGCCGAGGAGTACCTGCCGATTTTTGTCCGGGCGGCCCAGCCCAAAGCCGCATTGGCGATGTTGATGCCCACGGCCAGTTACATGGCGTATGCCAATGCGCAGCTGACATTCGAAATCCCGGTGGCGCAATCCATCACCGCTTGTGTGCCGATTTTTCAAGCCGTCGACATCGACTATTACAAAAACGGACTCCAATTTGGCCTGTCCACTTACGACGCCCACCGCAGCGGTCATGGCGTTTGCTACACCTCGCGCCGGCGCCCCATCATCAACATGCGGCCCAAGTGCCGCATGCCCGGCGTGGCTTGGCCTTGGCAGTTTCCGGCAGATTTGTCGGTCATTGCCTGGCTGGAAAAAATGGGCTACGAGTACGAAGTGGTGACCGACGAGGACCTGCACCATGAAGGCGCCGATGCGCTCAAGCCCTACAAAGCCGTGATCAATGGCACCCACGCCGAGTACTACTCCGAGCCCATGTTGGATGCGACAGAAGACTACTTGGCCGAAGGTGGGCGCATCCTGTATTTGTCGGGCAATGGCTACTACTGGGTGGTGGGCTTCAAACCGGACATGCCTTGGGTGATGGAGGTGCGCAAACTCGAAGCCGGTTCGCGCGCTTGGCAGGCCAGACCGGGCGAGCATTACCTGGCCACCACCGGTGAGCGCAGTGGTTTGTGGCGACACCGCAACCGTGCACCCCAAAAACTGGTGGGCACGGGTTTCGCTTCCGAGGGCATGGACGAGTCGGTGCCGTTTCGCCGCATGCCCGACAGTTACCACAAGAGCGTGTCCTGGATTTTTGAGGGCGTCTCCGAGGAGGTGTTTGGTGACTTTGGTCTGGCCGGCAACGGTGCAGCCGGGGTTGAAATCGACCGGTACGACTTGACCTTGGGCACGCCCCCCCACGCCCGCATCTTGGCCACCAGCGAAGGGTTTTCAGACAACTACCCGCTGGTGCAAGAAGAGATCATGTACAACCACCCCGGCATGGGCGGGACGCAAAACCCAAGTGTGCGCAGTGACATCGTGTATTTCACCACCCCGAACAACGGAGCCGTGTTTTCACCCAGTTCCATCGCTTGGGGCCAGGCGCTGCCGTGTCGCGATTTTGACAACCCGGTGTCCACCATCATGAAAAACGTGGTGGATGCTTTTATCCAAGAGGGCGAACTGCCAGGGATGGCCTTTTGCGCCGAAGAAAAGCAATGGCGTTGACGACGCCTTGGGGCCATCGAACACCTGTGATTCGGAAATTCCCTGATAGACGAGAGGGCTTAAACCTTGTTCAATGAAGCGATTCGCACCTCCAATCGCTTGCCGATGAACACAGAAACCTTTGGGCAAACGCTGTTTGATTTGTACCAACTCTCTCGACACTCACCCATGCCAGACTTCCAACGTCTGGCTTTGGACACCATCAGCAACCGTTTTGACTTTGACTCCGCCTGGTGGGGCATGGCCTCTCAACCCCCGCAAGGCGAGATGGAAATCCACGTGTCCTTGCCCTACCGATTGCCCAGCTTCTACCCTGGGCTGTGGGATGAAATCAAGCAAGAAGACACCATTGTCTCGGCCGTCATGGAAAAGCCCGGTGTTTGCGTGAACTTTGGGCGCAAGTCGCTCAACGCCTCCCCCGGCTTGGCCTCCTTGATGGCCCGCTTTGGCATCACCAGTTGCTTGTGCGTGGTCACCTTGTTGCCCGAACTCAACCTCATGGCGTTTTTGTCCCTGTACCGGGTGGAGGGTAAACCGGCCTTTTCTGAGACTGAGCGTCGTTACACCCAATTGCTCATGCCGCATTTGACGGCCGCCTTGTCGTCCAATTGGCTGCTCCATTTGGAACGTGTGCGCGCCAACAATGCAACAGGCAGCGCTTCCCTGGGGGTGGTCGACAGCCGCGGCATGTTGTATGTGGCCGACCAAAACCTCATATCGATGATGCGCGTCGAATGGCCCCAATGGCAGGGCCCTCTGTTGCCCGATGCCATGGTCAAGCAGCTTCGCGCTGGAGCGCCTTACCGGGGCAAGCGCCTGAGTATGCGCACGCACCCTGTGGGTGATTTGTGGCTGATCGACCTGCGCTTGGTCACCGTTGGGGGCCACCTGTCTCCCCGTGAATTGGAAATCGCCCAGATGTTTTCGACTGGCGCGAGTTACAAAGAAATCGCGCGTGATTTGGGCATTGCCCCCACCACCGCCCGCCACCATTTGCG
>CAITSG010000509.1 GCA_903894995.1 uncultured Burkholderiales bacterium | reverse complement strand
CGTCAACAAACTCTCATGAGCTCTGCCTGAAACGACATGATGTAGTTTCCATGCCAAGTTGCCTGCATCACGAAGGCCTTGGCACATCCCCTGCCCTAAAAATGGGGGCGTTTGATGGGCACTGTCTCCGGCAAGGAATACACGCCCATCTTGCCATTGGCGAGCAACGAGTGCATGGAAGCGGTATGACGCAGCTCGCCATATGTCGGCCTCTCCAGGATTGATCCAGGGCGACATCAGCTCCCAAAGTTGCGCCTCTTGGATAAGCGCATCGGCTGAATCACTCGGCAGTTTCATGAATTCCCAGCGGCGATGGTTGCCAGGGCAACAAATCAATGTGCTGGGCCTTGTAGGATTGCAATACTGAACGTTGGTAAGAGGCAATTTATCAAGGTAAGCCTCCTTGACTTTCATGTCTACAACCAACCACGGCTCGTCATAGTTCAAATTTTCCAAGTCAATCTTCAGTTGACTTCTGATGGCGCTGGAAGCGCCGTCACATCCGACCAAGTATTTGGCACTGAACGTTTCAGGTTGACCACTTTCATTTTGCAAATGAAGGGTGACCGAATCGGCATGTTGCTCAAACAATTGACATTCATAGCCCAAGTGAACTTGAACATTGGGCATGCTGCTGCTGATCTGCGTGCGAAGTTCCCGTTCTACCCCCGGCTGATCACAAGTGAAATGCGGATCCCACGTTAATGGATAAGGCTTGGGCATGTGTTTGAAATGTTGAAGCACACGCCCATCAGCACCCAAATAAATTTCTTCGCGGAACGGCTCAATGAATGGCCGTATCGCCTCGCTGACACCTGCACATTGAAAAAGCCGCATGGCATCGTGATCAAAGCCCACTGCCCTTGGCATGGGATAGATTTCAAAATTCTTATCAAAGACGACGACGTCCACGCCCAGTCTGCCCAACAGGGCTGCAAGTGTGGCGCCTACAGGGCCGTATCCAACAATGGCCACCTCATGCATGGCATTGCTCAAACATGTGAAGTGGGTACGCTTGCTTGACGTCTCGGAATAAATCACAAGACTGAGCGCCCACCAGCAAGGCGCCATTGACGAGTGCAGCCAGCGGCGGCACATCGGATTTGAATTGAATGGCGTAAGGGCTGCTTGCCGACTCAGTTGGCGAACAGTCCAGATGCAGTGATTTGGGATGGCGTGAAGGCATGGGAAATCTTTGGTGAAGTTTTATTATTCCAGTCAGCATAATAAATTCACCCTAGAACTTTCCCTAGGTTTTGGCGAGCAAGCCGCTCACGAGTTGAAAAAGCAGTTCACCATGGCGTTCGATGTACGCATCTGAATAAACATCCACGCCAAAGGCCTTGCGAATCACCTCTGCTTCCATGAAAGCAAAATTCATAACCCCCAAAACAATGGGCACGATGTGCTCAACGGGCAATGGTGGTGCAGCTGGGTTTTGCATCATGGCAATGCCGTTGAGCAGGTTTTTGGCCACGGCATAGTTGGGCAGCAAAAAATGCTCTTGCAGCCATTGCGCACGCGCACCACCCTTGGCCGTTTCGTCCATCACGATGTGAACCAAAGCCGGATGACGTGACCCAAAAATCACCAACTGCTTGGCAGATTTTCTCAGCACATCCTGGATCGGCAGTGCGCTCAGGTCTTTTTGAAAACTGGCCATCTCTGCCATCAGATCAGCCATAGCACCGCTCACAGCGGCTTCCCACAACACGTCTTTGGACGCGTAGTGGTAATGCACCAAGGGCTTGGCGACGCCTGCCAACTGAGCTATTTCGACAATGCTGGCCCCCTGAAAACCTGCGCGAGCAAACGCCTTCAAAGCGGCTTTGCGGATGACAACTGCGGCATCGATATCGCTCTTGAAAGGACGTCCGCGCTTGCGAGGCATTGGCGTTTCGGTTGTGTTGGCTTGCATATGGCGTGAACTTTAACTCAACAGTTCCAGGCGCTTGAGGCTGGATGAGTCAAGGCGTGGATCCATCCCGCCCTTGTCCACCAACGACTAGGTAAAAGCCCTAGCTAGCAATTTATTTATACCAGCCATGATAATTAATTCAAGTTGAGTTCAATCAACTTGCGCCTTCCCAAGAAGGTGTCATCTTTCAACACCGAAGACGAACTGGAGATAAACATGCAGAAAAAAACGGATCAAGGCACTTTGAAATCCATCCTGAAAACCAGCGCAAGCAGCACCGCACTGGCATTGCTCGTCAGCAATGCTTGGGCCGTCAACGGCATCCAGATGAATGGCTATGGCATCAAGAATGCAGGTATGGGCGGTGCGTCGATTGCCCTGCCTCTGGACGCCTCCGCACCGGTCAACAACCCGGCAGGATTGGGCTTTGTACCCACTTCTTTTGCGGTCAATCTGGTGTCGTTCAATGGCAAAACCACCGCCTTGATCGGCCCCACCAAGCTCAGTGACAACACGACCATCATGGGACTCGAAGGCGGTTTCGCCAAAGTCTTGAGTCCAGAATGGACTGTCGGTGTGACGCTCTCCGGAGGTGGCGCGGGCTCCGATTACGGTGCGCCACTGCCTTTGCCGCCAGGCACACCCGTTCTGGGCACAGCACAAAACTTGAAATCCTCACGCAAAATTGCCGAGATCGCCCACACCGCAGCATGGAAACCACGCGCAGATTTGGCATTGGGTTTGAGCGTGATTTATGCCAAACAAGAACTGAACTCCCAAGGTCTGGTGCTTGCCATACCCAATGTCGGCATGGCTGCGATCCCAAGTCATGGCACCCAATCGGCCTCAGGCTGGAGCGCCCGAATTGGGGCCTTGTGGAACGTCACGCCAGAGCTGTCTCTGGGCACAACTTACCGATCCAAAACATCGATGAGCGCCATGTCTGGTTATTCTCAGGACATCCTTATTTTCAGCCAAGGCAAAGTCGATTTGCCTTCAGATTACGGTATCGGTGCAGCATGGAAAGTGACACCTGCAGTGACCTTGGCAGCAGACTGGACCCAGGTTAATTACGCCGCGGTCAAAGCGAATCAAGATCCCGCTGGCCCTTTGTGGAGCGATCAAAAAATCTTCAAAATCGGGGCGGCTTGGGAGCTGAACCCAACTTGGACTCTGCGTGCTGGTTACAGCAAAAACAAGGCACAAATCGACAGCAGCCGAGTGGTGCAAAACATCTTGTCGCCAGCCATCGACAACAGCCACTTCGCTTTAGGCGCGACCATGAAACTCGATGACAAGTCCGACATCAGCTTCAGTTTTGATGCTGCGCCCCAGAGAACACTGACCGGCACAGGTGCAAGTTCAGGCGTTTCGCTGGAAGGACACACACAAGTGCTGCGACTGGGTTACCAATCGCGCTTTTAAAGCAAGCGTCTCAGGCCCGGGCGATCCGAGGCCTTTTGATCGCCCGAACCCTCAAGTCTTGGGCTCGATGACCTCTGTGGCGCTGCGGAACGCGTCAATCGCTGTCGGAAAACCACAGTACACCGTGGCGTGCAGCATGAGTTCGCGGATTTCCTCCGGGGTGGCACCGTTGGTCAGGGCGCCACGAATGTGGGCCTTGAGCTCTTGTTGTTTTCCCTGGGCCGTGAGCATGGCCACGGTGATCAGACTGCGGGTTTTGAGGTCAAGCCCCGGGCGCTGCCAGACATTGCCCCAAGCGTTGCGCGTGATGAACTCTTGCATGGGTTGGGTGAACTCGGTCGCACCGCCCAAAGCCCGCTCGACATAATCTGACCCAACGACTTGGCTGCGCGTAGCCAGCCCGTTTTGGAAATCGGCATCGGTTGGCCATTCAAGCGACGTTGAATGGGCAGCAGGGGTGTTCAAAGCGGTCATGGTGAAACTCCATTTGGTGGAAAATAAGCCAAGCATAAACATTTTGAAACCCTTGACGAGCACACCCATGACAACACGTTACCCCACCCCTGAAATCAATGACTTGCCCGATGACATCAAGGCCAAGGTGCTCGAAGTCCAAGAAAAAGCCGGTTTTGTGCCCAATGTGTTTTTGGCCTTTGCACGCCGCCCCGCCGAGTGGCGCGCTTTCTTTGCGTACCACGACGCCCTGATGGTGCCCGAGTCGGTGGGGCGCGAGAGTGGCCTGACAAAGGGTGAGCGCGAGATGATTGTGACCACCACCAGCGCGGCCAACAAGTGCCTGTATTGCGTGGTGGCCCACGGCGCTATTTTGCGCATCTATGAAAAGAAACCCCTGGTGGCCGACCAGGTGGCCATTAACCACCGCAAGGCCGACATCAGCCCGCGTCAACGTGCCATGCTGGACTTTGCGCTCAAGGTTTGCAACCACTCTGACCAAGTGGAAGACGCCGACTTTGCCGCCCTGCACACGCACGGCTTTGACGACGAAGACATCTGGGACATCGCCGCCATCACCGCGTTTTTTGGCCTCTCCAACCGCATGGCCAGCTTCAGCGGCATGATGCCCAACCCCGAGTTTTATTTGATGGGCCGCGCGCCCAAGGCCAAGCCTGCGGCCTGAGGGCACAGCACGCCCCCCCTTGGCTGGGCATAGGCCCAGACGGGACCACTTGGTGTGGCACCCCTCTTCCTATTGATCCGGCCCGATGATGTTTGCATGAACGTTTTTTTGTGGGAGCGGCGCCCTCGCCGCGATAGAGCCTCGCAGACCACCACCCATCACCCCAAGGGCGGGGCTCACACAATGATCGCTGTGCCCAAGAAAAACCGTTCACTTCACACTTCACAGGGCCGGATCAACAGTCGCCCGTGTGACCAGGTCCGGGCAGCCACACAGGTTTGCCCTCTTGCCGTGAAAAAAAACATGGCATTCAATTGGATTTCATTTTAAGGAGACCCTTTTGAATTCGCACAAGCTCCCCCGTCGTACCTTTGTTCAGGCCTCGGCTGCCATGGCCGTCACGCTGGGGTTTCCAAGCCTGTCGCAAGCCCAGGCTTTTCCGGCCAAACCCATCAAACTGATCTGCCCCTGGCCCGCTGGTGGCTCCAGCGATGCGGTCATGCGGGCCTTGGCCGAAAGTGCCAGCAAAGCCTTGGGTGGGCAAGTGATCATCGAGAACAAGCCGGGTGCCAGTGGCATGCTCGGCCCCAACGAGCTGGTGCGCGCCCAGCCTGACGGCTACACCCTGTCGCAAATCACGATCGGCGTGGCGCGTTTGCCGCACATGCAAAAAATGCAGTTTGACCCGCTCAAAGACTTCACCTACATCGCCTGCCTGACGGGCTACACCTTTGGCGTGGTGGTTAGGGCCGACTCCCCCATCAAGTCGATTGCCGACCTGGTAGCCTTTGCCAAAGCCAACCCGGGCAAGTTCACGTATGGGTCGACAGGCAACGGCACCACGCCACACCTGGCCTTTGCCGAATTCGCCAGCAAAGCCAAGATCGACGTCACCCATGTGCCCTTCAAAGGCAGCGCCGATGGTGTGCAAGCGGTGTTGGGCGGGCATGTCATGTCGCACAGTGACGCCACCGGCTGGGCTCCGCAGGTCGAGGCGGGCACCATGCGCTTGCTGGCCACCTACGGCAGCAAACGCACCAAGCGCTGGCCCAACATCCCCACGCTCAACGAACTCGGTTTCGACACCGTCTCCGACTCGCCCTTTGGCATTGGCGGCCCCAAGGGCATGGACCCGGCCGTGGTCAAAAAACTGCACGATGCCTTCAGGAGCACGCTGCAAGACCCGGCCGTGATGGCCAGTTTTGACAAATACGACCAGTCGGTGATCTACATGGGCACCGAGGAATACACGCAGTTCATCCGCAACACGTTCCAATCGGAAAAAGCAGTCATCGAACGCCTAGGCCTGGCGATGAAAACCTGAAAAAGGCCCATGCGCCAAGCATCCTGTTCTTGTAAGGACAGGATGCAGACCCCAAGCAAAACGGCAGCCTAGGCTGCCGTTTT
>CAITSG010000508.1 GCA_903894995.1 uncultured Burkholderiales bacterium | reverse complement strand
CATGCCCCAGGGCGATTCCAGCCCGTCCGTGGGCACCGAAAAATCCACCAGCGTGGTGGGCTTGCCCACGGTGTCCACCCACTGGAAGTTGGGCAAAGTTGAGGCGAAGGGCGCAGACAACAAAGCATCACGTTTCATGGCGGCAAAGTTTTCGCCGTTGATCCAGACCAAGTCCACCGTGCCTTCGGTGTCTTTGCGTCCGGCTTGTTTTTCAGCGCGCACGCGCTTGACCACATCGGCCGCGTCGCTGATCTTGACGTGCTGCAATTTCACGCCAAAGTCGCGCTGCAACTCGCCCGCCACCCATAGCAAGTAGGCGTTGATGCGCTCGCTGCCCGCCCAGGCGTTGAAGTAAACGGTTTGCCCGCGTGCGGCGCGCAAGGTGTCTGGCCAGGCAGTGGTCGAAGTCGTGGGCGAACTCGTGATGGCCTGCGCCCATGTGGGCGTGACACTGGACACCAGCACAGCGGCTCCCAACAGCGTGAGAGATTGGCGACGATTGAACTGAGTCATGAAGTCATCCGGGTCAGTGGCCCAAAAGGCCTGATTCTCGCTGACACGAAGACTTCACGGGTCTCACTCAGGCCACAGCCCCCGATCCATAACGGCCATGCAGCAATTGCCCGGTTCTGAAGCGCTCCAGCGCATAAGGAGCCAAGGGCACATCGGTGGGCAGCCCCAAGGCTTGTTGGGCCAACACGCGGCCCACGGCAGGAGACAGTTTGAAGCCGTGCCCCGAAAAACCAAAGCCCACCACCAGACCCGGTACATCGGGCACCGCACCCAGCACCGGGTTCCAGTCGGGGGTCACGTCGTACACCCCCGTCCAGGAAGAGGCCAGACCGGCTTCGGCAAAAGAGGGGAAACGCTCAGCCACTTGCTCGCCCACATGCATCACATCGTCCATGGACACATCGCCCTGGGTGTTGTCAGGCCCGCTCAGGGCCTCGCCTGCCGTGCCTTCGCTCACCAGCATTTGTTGCCCGCCATAGCTGCGGCAATACAGCATGCCCGCTGAGCCCAGGTCTTTGTAGACCGGCATGGCGTAGGTGTAGGCCTCGGGGCCTTGCAGCGCCATGACTTTGTGTCGCTCGGGCGTCAAAGGCACCTGAATGCCCGTCCATTGGGCCAACTCTTGCGCCCAAATGTTTTGCGTGCTGATGACCACCGGGGCATGGAACACGCCACGGGTCGTCTCCACACCGGTCACGGTTTGCTGCGTGAGCAACAGCCGTGTCGCGCACTCGCCTTCCATGAATTTCACGCCCAGCCTGCGGGCGGCGCGGGCGTAGCTGCTGGCCACCAGGTAGGCATCGGCAAAACCGGCCTCGGGCTCAAAGCCAATCAGGGCTGCGTCGTCAAAACGGCAAATGGGCAGGCGCTCGCTGGCTTCTTGCGCGCTCAGGCGATGCACCTCGATGCCCTGCGCCTGTTGTGCCGCCAAAGACTGGGCCAGGGGTTCGAGCTTGGGGCCTTGTGGCGCAGCAATCAGGTAGCCACAACGAACCAAACCGGCCGAAGCATCCTCGTCTTGCAAATGCGCCGCAAAGTCTTTGAAGACCGCCCAGGATTGCTGGGCCAGCACCACGTTTTCGATCACCGAATAGTGCGTGCGCAAGATCCCGCTGGACTGGGAGGTGGTGCCCGCGCCGATTTGATCGCGCTCCAGCACCAGCACACGTTTGGCGCCCATGGCGGCCAAGTTGTAGGCCACCGACGTGCCGATCACCCCGGCCCCAATTACGATCGCATCCCAATGGCTCACATCCGGCTCCTGTAGTTGAGAGCTAGCTTAAGGTGTGCGCCTGAAAGGGCCATCAGTTTTGCATTGGTTGATCATCAGCATCACACTTGGCGCAGCCGTCTTCAGATCTCGCTGGCCTCTTCGACGCTGAGCAAGTCGTGGGGGATTTTAAGCTCCAGCACCCATTGGCGCTGCAACTCGCGCACCGCCACCCGCACCATGGCCGCGATGTCCTGGGCCAATGCTCCCAACTCGCAGGGGCGGTAGACGAGGTAGAAGGTTCGCTTCAAAGGCGGGTAAGCCTGCCCTTGGTGCCGCAACGCATTCAAGTGCAGGTATTTCAGGTTCATGGCGTGGTAGCGCGATTGCCACAAGCACATGGGTGTGGTCAAAGCGATGCCCAGGTCTTCGCGCACCAGGCTGAGCAAGGGATCGGTCGCGTCAAACTCGAACACGCGCTCAATGTGGGGGTCGTGTCGGCTCAGGTAGGCGTCCACCAGCGCGCCCATTTTGGAGCGGGTGCTGTAATGCATGAAGGGCCTGAGCTGGCTCAGTTGCGACAAAGACGCCAGGGGAGGGACCTGAAAACTCTGCGGCACGGCCACCAGAAATTGCTCCGAGAACAAGGCCAGGCACTCCCTTCCGGGCAAGTACTTGGGGTCGTCGGTGGTGATCAGCGCGTCGAGCT
>CAITSG010000507.1 GCA_903894995.1 uncultured Burkholderiales bacterium | reverse complement strand
TTGGTGGTCTGCGAGGGTCATCGCGGCGAGGGCGCCGCTCCTGCAGGGGCAATGTCCTGCATTTTGTGAGAGCCCCGCCCTCGGGGCGATTCTTGGTGGTCTGCGAGGGTCATCGCGACGGGGGCGTCGCTCCTACAAAAAAAAGCGCCAATGCCCACATCATTGGGCCGGATCAATCAACCCTGGCAGGATGTGCTCAGTCCCGCTTGAGGCTATGATCGCCGACCTTTGGTACACACGTTATGGCTGGAATCCACATCACCGACATCGAAGCCGCCATCAACCATTGGCGCAGCAAGAACCCCTCGCCCGATGGGGTGTCGCTGCCGCCTGAGTTGCGCGCTTTGGCCGAGGTGTATGGGCTGATGGTTTACCACCAGCAGGACTTGGCTGATGAAGTCACCTTGCCTTTGAAAGCCGCTTTGGCTTGGCAGGACTGGTATGCCAGCACGCCCGACACGCCGTGTATTGCCATTTGCTCGACCAGTCAGGGCGATGAAACCTGCAAAGGCTGTGGCCGGAGTTTTGAAGAGGTGCAGTTGTGGATTGAAATGAGTCCGGGTGAAAAACGTGCCATTTGGCAGCGCATCACCACAGAGGGCACCTCGTGGCGATTTAACCGCTATGCCGAACGTGCTGCCGAAGACCGTCGTTGGGCCAAAGCGGCGGCTGATGCACAAGTGCCGCTCGATTTGAAACTCTGAGAACGTTGAGCACTAGGCGGCTTCGTGGCCGCTAGCGCTCATTCGTCCAAGTCACTGCCCTGAACCACGCGCCGCACCACTTCGGCGTTGAAGCCCCGGGTGAGCAAAAAGCGCATTTGCTTGGCCATGTCTTGCGGGTCTTGGGGGGGGTGTCCAAATTTTTTGCGCCACACTTCCGTTGCACGTTTCCATTCCGTTTCTTTCAGGCCCGCCATCGCCTCGGACACAGCGTCGCCTGACAGCCCTTTTGCGGCGAGCTCTTGCCGAATGCGGGTGCTTCCTAATTTGCCAGACCGTCTGTTGACCAACGAGTCCACGGCGCGGCCGTCGTTGATGAAGTCCCGCGCCTGCAACTCGTCGAGTGCCTTGGCCAATTCGCCGGGTACTTCTTCGTGCGGTGCCAGTTTGCGCGCCAACTCGGCACGGGAGTGTTCACGTTGGCTCAAAAGCCGCAGGGCGCGGCCTTTGAGCGAGGGCTGAAAGCCGGGCTTGTTCAAGCGGCTTCGGCCTTGGGAACAGCGATGGCCGATTCGAGCAAACGGATGCCCAGGGATTCACGTACTTTGTTTTCGATCTCGCGAGCCAGCGCCGGGTTTTCACGCAGGAATTCACGGGCGTTGTCACGGCCTTGGCCGATTTTTTCGCCTTGGTAGGCGTACCATGCGCCCGACTTGTCCACAATTTTGGCGGTCACACCCATGTCAATCACCTCACCTTCACGGCTGATGCCCGCGCCAAACAAGATGTCGAACTCGGCCGTCTTGAAGGGCGGTGCGACTTTGTTTTTGACCACTTTGACTTTGGTCTCGTTGCCAATCGCGTCGTCGCCCTTTTTGATGGTGCCGGTGCGGCGGATGTCCAAACGCACGGAGGCGTAGAACTTGAGCGCGTTGCCACCGGTGGTGGTTTCGGGGCTGCCGAACATGACGCCGATCTTCATGCGGATCTGGTTGATGAAGATGACAGTGCAATTGGTCTTTTTGATGGTGGCGGTCAGCTTGCGCAGGGCTTGGCTCATCAAACGGGCTTGCAGGCCGGGCAGGCTGTCACCCATGTCGCCTTCGATTTCGGCCTTGGGGGTCAGGGCCGCGACCGAGTCGATGACGACCAAATCCACCGCGCCGGAGCGCACCAGACTGTCCACAATTTCCAGGGCTTGCTCGCCTGTGTCGGGCTGGCTGACCAGCAGTTCTTGCAGGTTGACGCCCAGGTTTTGAGCGTATTGCACGTCCAGTGCGTGTTCGGCGTCTACAAAAGCACAAGTGCCGCCCAAGCGCTGCATTTCAGAGATGACTTGCAAAGTCAGGGTGGTTTTGCCTGAAGACTCAGGGCCGTAGATTTCGATCACGCGGCCTCGGGGCAGGCCGCCCACGCCCAAGGCAATGTCCAGACCCAGAGAGCCGGTGGACACAACTTGGATGTCGGCGATGACTTCGCCTTCACCCAGACGCATGATGGTGCCTTTGCCGAATTGTTTTTCAATCTGGGCCAAGGCGGCTTGCAGGGCTTTGGACTTTTCGCTGTTCACGTCGCTCATGAAAATCTCCTTGAATATCAATGGGTTGAGACACCAGTTTGGTGGGCAATGTGCTGTTAACTGGATGCTTGAACAGTACTGTAAACGAGCTGTATAAACCTGTAAACTCCATTTTTAGTCAGTTTACCTTACCATTTAAACCCATGGAACGCATTCCCACGACACCGCCTGAAGCGCTGGAAGTACACGATGATCGATGGCGGCAAACCCATTTGGGCCGATGGCTCGGACACGCGATGCGCCGTTTTGATGACCGGGTTCTTCACCTCATGGCAGGCAACGAGGGCGTACCTTTGGCCTTGGCCAATTTGGCGGCGCGGGACCAAATCAGCGCGGCCCATGTGCACATCACGCGGCATTTGGCGTTGGAGGGCTCACGGCTGACCGATTTGGCCCAAGCGGCGGGCATGAGCAAACAAGCCATGGGCGATTTGGTGGACCAGTGCACGGCCTGGGGTTTGGTGCAGCGTGAAGCGGACACTGCTGATGCCCGTGTGCGTCGGGTGGTGTTCACGCCTGTGGGATTGGCCTGGTTGCAAGCATTCAAAGACGCCGTGGCCCAGGCCGAAGCCGAGTTTCGTTTGGCCGTGGGCAAGGATGTGGCCACCGTGGTGGCTTTGGGTTTGGAGGCCTACGCAGCCTGAAAGAGTGCCTGCTGATGCCCGGATAGGCGTGTCGCAGGGCTGACACTAAAATCAACAGGCCCGTCACGATAGACCCGCGAGCCAATCACAAAAAAACAGGAGACAGCCATGCGTATTTTGATTGCCGAAGACGACCAGGTTTTGGCCGACGGTTTGTTGCGCACTTTGCGCAGTGCCGGGGCTGCCGTGGACCATGTGGCCAGTGGCAGTGAGGCCGACGCGGCCCTCATGACCAACAACGAATTCGACCTGTTGATTCTGGACTTGGGCTTGCCCAAAATGCATGGTTTGGAAGTGCTCAAGCGTTTGCGGGCGCGTGGTTCTGTACTGCCTGTGCTGATTTTGACCGCTGCAGACAGCGTGGAAGAGCGCGTCAAAGGGCTGGACTACGGAGCCGACGATTACATGGCCAAGCCCTTCAGCTTGCAAGAGCTAGAAGCCCGAGTTCGCGCCTTGACCCGACGCGGCATGGGCGGGGCCACCTCGCAAATCAAGCACGGCCCGCTGGTCTATGACCAGTCCGGCCGGGTCGCCACCATCGACGGGAAAATGGTGGAGTTGTCGGCCCGTGAGTTGGGCTTGTTGGAAGTCCTGCTGCAACGCGCCGGGCGCTTGGTGAGCAAAGATCAGCTGGTGGAGCGTCTGTGCGAATGGGGCGAAGAGGTCAGCAACAATGCCATTGAGGTGTACATCCACCGCTTGCGCAAAAAAATCGAAAAAGGCCCCATCCGCATCGCCACGGTGCGCGGTTTGGGTTACTGCCTGGAAAAAATCCCGGGTTAATTCATTTCGGTTTTGAGCACTCACGTCGGCGCATTGAGGCCTTAAAACATGAAATCCCAAGGCTGAAACGTGCGAATTTTCAAACGCGAACAGCGTTCCTTGTTCGGGGAAATACTGGACTGGATGCTCACCCCTTTGCTCTTGCTTTGGCCGATCAGCCTGGCCTTAACCTGGTTGGTGGCACAAGGGTTGGCCAACAAACCGTTTGACCGTGCGCTGGTTTACAACGTGCAGGCCTTGGCCCAGCAAGTCAGGCTGGGGCCCGATAACAAAATCAATTTCAGTTTGCCCCAGCCGGCCAGTGAGTTGCTCAGAGCAGATGAAACCGATTTGGTGTACTACCAAGTGCGTGGCACGCGCGGCGAGCATTTGAGCGGTGATCGAGATTTGCCTGCGCCACCGGCAGAGCAAGACAAAGGCAGCAGCTACGAGGTGCAGATTCGCGACGACGAAATGCGTGGCTTGGAGGTGCGGGTGGCCTACACCTGGATCAGCTTGGATGCGAAAAATCAAGCGCCTGCCTTGGTGCAGGTGGCCGAAACCCGAGAAAAACGCTCGGTGCTGGCCGCTGAAATCATCAAAGGCGTGATGCTGCCGCAGTTCGCCTTGCTGCCTTTGGCGGTGCTGCTGGTGTGGCTGGCTTTGGTGCGGGGCATCAAGCCCTTGTCTGAATTGGAAGAGCGCATCCGTCAGCGCAAGCCCGACGACTTGAGCCCCCTGGACGACAAGGCCGTGCCCATGGAGGTCGCACCTTTGGTGGTCTCGGTGAACGAATTGCTGGAGCGCCTGAAAGACTCCATCGTGACCCAAAAAAGATTTTTGGCCGATGCCGCACATCAGCTCAAAACCCCATTGGCCGGTTTGCGCATGCAGGCCGATTTGGCGCAGCGCTCGGGCTCCAGTGAAGAGGATCTGAAAAAATCCTTGCAGCAAATTGGCCGAGCCAGTGTGCAGGCCACCCACACCGTCAACCAATTGCTGTCGCTCGCGCGTGCGGAAGGTGGGGGCACGCATCTGGCGCAGCAAAGTTGCGACATGGTGTTGCTGGCCAGTGAAGTCTTGCAAGACTGTTTGCCGCGAGCCATGGACAAGGGCCTGGACCTGGGCTATGAGGGGGTTGATTCGGGGACTTTGGGCGCACAAGTGCAAGGCAATGCCACTTTGCTCAAAGAGATGCTGCGCAACTTGGTCGAAAACGCCATGCTTTACACGCCCAGCACCCCCGAGCGTCAGGGGGTCATCACGGTCAGGGTCTTGGTGGACCCGTACAGCCGTGCCTTGGTGATGCAGGTCGAGGACAACGGCCCTGGCATCCCCTTGCCTGAACGTGATTTGGTGTTTCAGCCCTTCTACCGTGCGCTGGGAACCAATGTGGACGGCTCGGGTTTGGGGCTGCCCATCGTCAAGGAAATTGCACAACAGCACGGGGCCACGGTGAGCATTGACCATGCCCACCAAGGGTCACCGCCGCATGGCGCGTGTTTTACCTTGCGCTTCGCAACGACTTGAGAACACGACTGCAAGGGCTTGAGCTGCACACCCAGACCAGCTGGGTGTGCATCGATGTCAGGCGGTGGGGCTCATGTCGAGTTGCAAACGCTCGCGTGCCATGACACGCAAGACGGCAGGGTGGGCAGCTACTTTGGCCACAAAAGCCCACAACTCGGGGTGTTCCTTGGGTGCAATGCCTGCGATCGTGCCCCAACGGGTCAGGGTCAAAGCGTAGGCATCCAGCGGACCCAATTGGGTGCCACTCAACCAGGCTTGAGATGAATCTGAGGCCTGACTCACCAAGCTTTGCAACTCCCCCAGCATGCCGCGAAACAGTTGGATGTTGTAGGGTTTCAGGGCCGCTTGGACTTCGGGCTGGTCCGAGAACTTTTGCGGCATGAAGATGTGGGTGAACGTGGGGTGCACAGTGTTGTTCATCCACGCCAAGGTCGAGATGACTTGTGCGCGGGCCAAGGGTTCTGAGGGCAAAAAACCCAGTTCGGGAAAGAGTTGGTCCAAGTGCAAAACAATGGCCACAATTTGTGTCACCGCTTGACCGTGGTTGACCAAAACCGGCAC
>CAITSG010000506.1 GCA_903894995.1 uncultured Burkholderiales bacterium | reverse complement strand
GCCTTCTCACGCAAAGCCAGAATCTTGTCGGTCACTTCGTTCACGGTGCCGGTGATCACCAACTCGTCGAGCAGGCGGTCCAGCGTGACATGGCTGTCGTCTTCGTCCGCGTGTTTTTTGAAGATGACGTGGCGCTTGGACATCATCATCTTGGTCAGCATCTGGCGGTAGTAATAACGGTAAGGGCTGTTCGCGTCTGCGCGGCCATAGCGGTTGGCCGTTGCGCTATCGTCGCTCACGAAAATGGTGCGCGCCACGCGCCAGTCGGCAGGGTTGGCCACTTCATTGACGGAGGTTTTGCCTTCGCAGTAATTGTCCCAATGGCTGGCCAGCCAATGGTCCATCAAGAAGTTGGCCGACATGGGGTGAAAGTTGCGCTTGCCCATGGCGATCACGCCTTTGGAATGGGGCGCTACCACCGTACCGACAATTTCTGGCAGGGGACTTTGGAAAGGCTTCATCAAGTAGCCCCGACCGATCGAGGGGACAGAGGTGACTTGCGTGCTGACCTTGAAGCGGTTGTCCGGAAAGTCGATGTTGTAAGGCGGCTCGCGCTCCCAGATGGCCAGGATCACATCGATGGCTTCGGCGAACATTTTGTTGCGGTCTTGGTCGAGGATGCCCAAGGCTTCGGCGTCCGAGGCCAGGGCCCCGGGGCTGATACCAAAGATGAAACGGCCCTTGGCCAGGTGGTCAAACATGGCCGCCTGTGAGGCCAGCAAGGTGGGGTGCGAGTGCGACAAGTTGGAAGTGCCGCTGCCCAGTTTGATGGTCTTGGTTTCCGGGATCAAGGTGGCCAGGAACAACAGGCTGTTGGTCACGTTTTCGGCTTTGTCAGTGAGGTGCTCGCCCACAAACGCGTCGTAAAACCCCAGCTTGTCGGCCAGGATGATGGTCTGCCGGTCCTCATGCAA
Organism: uncultured Burkholderiales bacterium; assembly: GCA_903894995.1. Classification (GTDB taxonomy): domain Bacteria; phylum Pseudomonadota; class Gammaproteobacteria; order Burkholderiales; family Burkholderiaceae_C; genus Limnohabitans_A. The sequence goes on along the minus strand of CAITSG010000506.1, from coordinate 921 downwards.
GGTCTCTGTGGTGTCCCGCTCGAAGGGATGCAGGGGCATGGTGAAGTAGCCTAGGCGCATGGTGGGTCCTGTCCTTGATTTTTAGAAAATGAAGACTCACTCGGGCTTGATGCCAGCGTCTTTGATGACCTGTGCCCAGCGGGTGATTTCACTTTGAATGAAGCGAGGATATTCGGCCTTGGATACCTTGGAGGGCTCCAAGCCCAATTGCGCCAAACGCGCCAAAAAGGCCTCATCTTTCAGGGCGGAGCTGATGGCCCCATCCAGTCTGCGCACCACGTCGGGCGGGGTGCCAGCCGGTGCGGCCAGACCCAGGAAGAAGCCCAGTTCATAGCCCGCATAGGTCTCGCCAATGGCGGGCACGTTGGGCCAGGGCTTGAAACGGGTGGCCCCCGTCACACCAATGGCGGTGGCTTTGGGGTTGTCGATGTGGGCCATCGCAGGCAGGTATTCCAGAAACAGCACCTGCAACTGGCCACCGTAAAAGTCTTGCAGGGCCGAGCCGATGCTTTTGTAGGGGATGCCGGTCATGGGTGCGCCGGTCTTGACCTTGAACATTTCGGCGGTCATTTGCGAGGCCGAGTTGTAGTGGCCAAAAAACACCTTGCCCGGGTTGGCTTTGGCATACGCCGTCAGGTCGGCTGCGGTACGGATGCCTGAGTCCTTGCTGACCATGGCCACCGAGGCGGCGGTGCCGAATTGGCCCAAATGCTCGAAGTCTTTGAGGGGCTCATAAGGCACCTTTTTGTACAGGCTCAGGTTCGCCGCCAGCGTGGTGTTGGTGGTGAGCAGCAGCGTGTACCCGTCGGCCGGGGCATTTTTGACTGCTTCGGTACCCAAAATGCCGTTGGCACCCGCCTTGTTTTCAATGACCACGCCTTGCTTGAATTGCGCCTCCAAGTACTGGCCAAAGGCGCGTGC
>CAITSG010000505.1 GCA_903894995.1 uncultured Burkholderiales bacterium | reverse complement strand
TTGGGGCGCAGGTGTGCGGGGCTATCGCGGCGGGGGCGCCGCTCCTACAGGGGGCATGTGCGCGTGTGTAGGAGCCCCGCCCCGGGGCGATGGTTTGTGGTGGGTGCGGGGCTATCGCGGCGGGGGCGCCGCGCCGACAGGGGGCATGTGCAAGTTTGTAGGAGCCCCGCCCCGGGGCGATGGTTTGTGGTGGGTGAGGGGCTATCGCGGCGAGGGCGCCGCTCCTACAGGGGGGCAAGTTCGCGTTTGTAGGAGCCCCGCCCTCGGGGCGATGGTTGATGGTGTGCGGGGCTATCGCGGCGGGGGCGCCGCGCCTGCAGGTGGGCCGAGCTGGCATCAGACTTCTTCAGACCAGCAGTGGCCGTCGCGCGCAATCATGGCACTCGATGCGCTGGGTCCCCAAGTGCCTGCGGCGTAGGGGCGTGGGCCAGTGGTGTCGTCTTGCCAGTGCTGCAGGATCGGTTCAACCCAGCGCCAGGCTTCTTCTTGTTCGTCGCTGCGCACAAACAGGTTCAGTCGGCCATCGAGCACATCGAGCAGCAAGCGTTCGTAGGCGCCCACGCGTTGGTGGCCAAAGCGTTTGTCAAAGTCCAAGTCCAGGTGCACGGGGCTCAAGGTCTGGCCACCGCTGCCTTGGCCGCGTTTGCTTTGGCCCTGCGCAAACAGGTGCAGCTCCAGCCCGTCTTTGGGTTGCAAGTGAATGACGAGTTTGTTGACCTGGCCCACCGGGCTTTTAAAAATTTCGTGCGGCGTGGGGCGAAAGTTGATTTCGATGTGCGCCTCGCGCGCGGCCATGCGTTTGCCGGTGCGGATGTAAAACGGCACGCCCGCCCAGCGCCAGTTGGCGATTTCGGTGCGCAGGGCCACAAAGGTTTCGGTGCAGCTTTGCGGGTTGACGCCGGGCTCATCGCGGTAAGCGGGCACGGCTTTGCCTTCGACATTGCCCGCGCTGTATTGGCCACGGATGACGTGCTGGCTCAGGGTTTCGGGGGTCCAGCGTTTCAAGGCGCGCAGCACCTTGAGTTTTTCGTCGCGGATGGCGTCGGCGTGCGCGTTGATGGGGGGCTCCATGGCGATGGCGCACAGCAGTTGCAGCGCGTGGTTTTGCACCATGTCGCGCAGCGCGCCCGTGGTTTCGTAAAAACCGCCGCGCTTTTCCACACCCAGCTCTTCGGCCATGGTGATCTGGATGTTGGCGATGTGCTCTCGACGCCACAGGGGCTCAAACAGGGCGTTGCCAAAGCGCATGGCAAACAGGTTTTGCACGGCAGGCTTGCCCAAGTAGTGGTCAATCCGGAAAATTTGCTGTTCTTTGAACACCTTTCCCACCGCCGTGTTGATGCTGCGGTTGGACGCCAGGTCGTGGCCCAAAGGCTTTTCGAGCACGATGCGGGTCTTGGGCGTGTTCAGGCCGCTGGCAGCAAGTTGCTCGCACACGGTGGTGAACAGGTTGGGCGCGGTGGACAGGTACATGACCACATGGTCGGTGTCGCGCTCGGCCAGGCGGCTGGCCAGGGCCGCGTAGGCTTCGGGCTTGGACAGGTCCATGCGCACGTAGCACAGCAGGCTGGCAAAGCGGGCAAATTCTTCGGGTTTGGGTCGCTTGTCGCCTTCGACCTGTTCAAAACGGGCCTGAATTTGCTGGCGGTATTGCTCGTCGTTCAGGTCGTCGCGGCCCACGCCGATGATGCGTCCGCCTTCGGGCAGGGTGTCATGTCGGTAGGCCTGAAACAGGGCGGGCATGAGTTTGCGCCACACAAGGTCACCGGTGCCGCCGAAAAAAACCAGATCAAAAGCCATGATGTTCTTGAGTTACATGAAAAATTGTTTTGTAGTGTAACTTTGTTTCATTGATAATCCAAGTCAGCTTCCATCCAACAAAGCTGCTTGGATGGAAATAGTTTTTGACCCTGTTCGCGCAGAGGCTGACCCAGCGCACGCACACCGACTCACCATGAACCAACTTGACGCCCTCAAACAATTCACCACCGTGGTGGCCGACACCGGTGACTTCAAGCAACTGGCCCAGTTCCAGCCGCAAGACGCAACCACCAACCCGTCCTTGATTTTGAAGGCGGTGCAAAAGCCCGAATACGCGCCCTTGCTGGCCGAGGCTGTGGCCACCCACCGTGGCCAGCCGCTGGACGTGGTGATGGACCACCTGTTGGTGCGTTTTGGCTGCGAGATTTTGCTGACCATTCCTGGCCGCGTGTCCACCGAAGTGGACGCCCGTTTGAGCTTTGACACCGCTGCCACCGTGGCGCGTGCGCGCCGCATCATGGCGCTGTACGAGGCGCAAGGCATTCCTCGCGAGCGTGTGCTGATCAAGATCGCCTCGACCTGGGAAGGCATCCAGGCTGCAGCCGAGTTGCAGCGCGAAGGCATCCGCTGCAACCTGACGCTGTTGTTTGCGTTTTGCCAGGCGGTGGTGTGCGGTCAGGCCAAAGTGCAGCTGATCTCGCCTTTTGTGGGCCGCATTTACGACTGGTACAAAAAGACCGCAGGCGCAGCTTGGGACGAAGCGGCCAAGGCCGGTGCCAACGATCCCGGTGTGCAGTCGGTGCGGGCCATCTTCAACCACTACAAAAAG
>CAITSG010000504.1 GCA_903894995.1 uncultured Burkholderiales bacterium | reverse complement strand
GGCCACCACGCGGGGGCGCTTGTCGTCGCTGGCCAGGTCGTTTGCCAGGGCCATGCCTGCGGTTTGTGTGACCTGAATGCCAGTGCCCACCAGCACAAAGGCCAGGCATGCGCCCAACTGGCCCACCCACAGGTTGGCACTTTCGGGCTCAGACAGCAGCAACAAGGCAAAAGGCATGATGGACAGGCCGCCAAACAAGAGCAAAGTGCCGGTCCACATGTAGGGAATGCGGCGCAGGCCCAGTGCAGAGGGGTGCGTGTCGCTGCGGTAGCCGATCAAGGTGCGCAAAGGCGCAAACACCATGGGGATGGCCACAGCCAATGCCACCCACCAGGCGGGCACTTGCAGCTCGACAATCATGACCCGGTTGAGCGTGCCCACCAAGAGCGCGGTCACCATGCCAATCACCACCTGGAACAGCGACAGGCGCAAAAGGCGCGCCATGGGCAGTTCGGGTGACGCCGCATCGGCAAACGGCATGAAGCGAGTGCCGTAGGCCGTGAACATGCGGGGCATGGGAATGCGCAGTTTCATGACCGGGTCCACTCCCAGGCTTGCGAGGTGTAAAAACCTTTGGCCACGCGCTGCATGCGTGCGCCTTGCCAGCCCTGCAAATCTTCGTGACCTTGCATGCGTTCCAGCAAGTTGGCATGTGCAATGGGTGACAAAGAGGGCGAGCGGTCGGTGCGAGGGAACAGGCGGCCCGCGCTGTGCATCAGCGCCAACATCGGCGTGCGGGGTGCAAAAGTGAACACCATGGAGCCGCGTGTGCGCTGCGCCAAGCCAGCCAGCGCTTGCGCGATTTGTTCACTGTTGTAATGGATCAGCGAGTCCATGCAGACCACATGGTCGAAGTGACCCAGATCGGCGCTGAGCATGTCGCCGGACATGAATTCCACAGAATCTGTCAGTTGGGGGTGATCGGCAGCCATCCGTTCGGCTGCCAACTTGACCAGTGTAGGCGACAGGTCAATCGCCACCACCTGTGCACCGCGCATGGCCGCTTGCAGGGCCAGTGCGCCGGTGCCGCAACCGGCATCCAGCACGCGCTTGCCGCGCAGGTCTTGCGGCAGCCACGACAGCAGCGTGTCACGCATGGTGTCGCGACCAGCGCGCACAGTGGCGCGGATGCGACCCACCGGCTCGTTCGAGGTCAGGCGTGCCCAAGCATCGGCCGCAGTGCGGTCAAAATAATGTTCGATCTGGTCGCGGCGTTGTTCGTAAGCGGTGGTGTTCATGTCTTGCTTTCGTGGTGTGTTTTGACCTGCGGATCAGTCAAAACCCAGCAGGTCAAAAATGTCGCGGTCTTTCATCGGGATCGATGGCAGCGGGTCGGCGCCCAGCCAGAGTGCGGCGGCCAGGCGCATGTACTCGTCTTGCACGGCTTTGACGGCGGGGGTCGGCTCCAGCTCGAACAGGGTGCACTTTTGCAATCGGCTCTTGCGGATCTCGTCGAGCATGGGAAAGTGCGCCATGGTTTTCAGACCCGTGACCGCGTTGTATTTGTCGATCTGGTCGGTCGCGTCGCTGCGGTTGGCGATCACGCCGCCCAAACGCACGTTGTAGTTTTTGGCCTTGGCACCAATCGCTTGCACGATGCGGTTCATCGCAAAGATGGAGTCGAAGTCATTGGCCGTCACGATCAAGGCGCGGTCAGCGTGTTGCAAAGGCGCGGCAAAACCGCCACACACCACATCGCCCAACACGTCAAAAATCACCACGTCGGTGTCTTCGAGCAGGTGGTGTTCCTTGAGCAGCTTCACGGTCTGGCCGACCACATAACCGCCGCAGCCCGTACCCGCAGGTGGTCCACCGGCTTCGACGCACATCACGCCGTTGTAGCCTTTGAAGACGAAGTCATCGAGGCGCAGCTCTTCGGCGTGGAAGTCCACCGTTTCGAGCGCGTCGATCACGGTGGGCATGAGTTTTTTGGTCAGGGTGAAGGTGGAGTCGTGCTTGGGGTCGCAGCCGATTTGCAGCACGCGTTTGCCCAACTTGCTGAAAGCCACCGACAGGTTCGACGACGTCGTGCTCTTGCCGATGCCGCCCTTGCCGTAGACCGCAAACACCTTGGCGGTGCCGATCTTGACGGTGGGGTCCATCTGGAACTGCACGCTGCCCTCTCCATCGGCCCCACG
>CAITSG010000503.1 GCA_903894995.1 uncultured Burkholderiales bacterium | reverse complement strand
GCACCGCCCGACAAGGTGTCGTCGCCCGCCCCCCCTTGCAGCAGGTTGGCCAGGGTGTTGCCTGTGCCAGTGAAGTTGCCCACGCCGGTGAACACCAGGTTTTCGACGTTGTCGGCCAAGGTGGTGTAGCTGTTCAAACGGGTGCGGACCGTGTCGATGCCCTGACCGGCCAACTCGGTGGCCACATCGCTCAAGCTGTCCACGGTGTAGGTGTCATCGCCCAGGCCACCTTGCAAGGTGTCGTTGCCCGCGCCGCCGTCGAGTTGGTTGTTGGCGTCACTGCCCACCAACAAGTCGTTGCCCGAACCGCCGGTGGCGTTTTCGATCGACACCAAGGTGTCTGTGCCAGCCCCGCCTGCCTGACCCGCCGCCACAGCGCCCACGGTCACAGCAGAGAGGTTGACGGTGACCGCGACCGTTGTGCCCACGTAAGAAGCCGTGTCGGCACCAGCGCCGCCATCGAGACGGTCGTTGCCCAGCCCGCCCACCAAGGTGTCGTCGCCGTCTGCGCCGTTCAAGTTGTCGGCACCGCCACCGCCCGTGAGGGCGTTGGCCAAAGCATTGCCCGTGCCTTGAAACGCCACGCCGTTGGTGAACACCAGGTTTTCAAGGTGGTTGGCCAAGGTGAACACCGTGGAGGCCGTGCGCACCGTGTCGATGCCTTCGTTGGCCAGCTCGGTGATGGTGGCACCCGCGATCACGGTGTAGGTGTCGTCGCCCGAGCCGCCCACCAAGGTGTCCACGCCCACCGTGTCGGTCAGCGTGTCATTGCCCACGCCGCCTTCAAGCAGGTCGTTGCCTGCAGCGCCGAGCAAGGTGTCGTTGCCTGCGCCGCCCAGCAAGGTGTCGTTGCCCGCTCCGCCGTCGAGCGAGTCGTTGCCCAGAGCGCCGTCCAATCGGTTGGCTGTTGTGCTGCCGATCAGCACATCGCCGGCATCGCCACCGGTCAGGTTTTCGATGGCGGTCATCACGTCCAGGCCTGCACCGCCGTCAGCGCGGTTGCTGGCCACCGTCAAGCCCAGCGCGGTGACCGATGCGGCGGACAAGTTGGCCACCACGGCTGCCGCAGTGCCCGCGAAAGAGGCGGTGTCGGTGCCCGCGCCGCCGTTCAAGGTGTCGGTGCCCAGACCGCCGATCAGCGTGTCGTTGCCGCCCCCGCCGGTCAAGGTGTCGTTGCCAGCTTGACCATCCAGCAGGTTGTCGACCACCACGTTGTCGGCACCGCCGGACAGGGTGTCGTTGAAGATGCTGCCGACCACGTTTTGAATGCCAAGCAAGGTGTCCAGACCGGCGTTGATGGTGTTTTGCGCGGTGGCCAAACTGAGGTTGATCGTGACACCGGTCACCCCGGGTGTGGCCCCGTTGGCACCGGCAATCAGGGCCGTGCTGTTGGTCGTGAGGTAACTGACTGTGTTGATGCCGGTACCACCTTGCAAGAGGTCGTCACCCAAGCCGCCGATCAAGGTATCGTTGCCTGCCCCACCGTTCAAAACATCCAGGCCTGCACCACCGTCGAGGACGTTGGCGCCATCATCGCCGGTGAGGGTGTCGTCAAATCCACTGCCCACCACGTTTTCAAAGCCGGACAACAAATCCCAGCCCGCATTGATGGTGTTTTGAGCTTCCAAAATCGACAGGTTCACCGTCACGCCGGTCTCGTTGGGCGTGGGTGGGCCCAACACGTCCACGGCCGTGGCCGCTGTGCTGGTGGCGCTGCGGTAGCTGATGGTGTCGATGCCCTCGCCGCCCGCCAAAACGTCCATGCCCGGGCCTGCGGTGGTGGGGTCCCACACGTCGCCGCCCCAAAAACCGCCCACATAGGTGTAGCTGACGCCGTCCGGGTTGAGGGCCCAGCCTTCGTAGGCATAAGTGCCATTGGCCTGGAGCAACCACTGCCCGGTGCCGTCACCGCCCTCGATCGTGTCGTTGCCCAGCCACCCGTCGATCATGACGGTGGAGGTGCGGAACAAGGGGAAGGCCAAGGTTCCGAAATTGACCTCGATGCCAAATTCGTCGTTCAAGGTGCCCAACTGCAGGGGCAAATTGGCACCACCACGCATGTTGTCATTGAAGCGCGAGCCAATGACTTCTTCGATGCTGAGGAACAAGTCCGGCGCAGGTGGCGCAGGCACCGGGGCCAGAGCGGGTGCGATCGGGTTGAGGTCGATGTCAATGCCCAAGCGGTCAGGCCCTGTGCCAGCGCCAGCCCCTGCACTGGCAGAATAATCGACCACGTCGTGGTCCATGCCGCCGTCCATGGCGTTGAAAAAACCAATGTCCGAGGCGTCCATGACAAAGCGGTCATTGCCAAAGCCGCCCGCCATGAGGTCGTCGCCCAGACCGCCATACAAGACGTCGTCGCCCTCGCCGCCGTCCATGAGGTCGGCACCGCCGCCACCAAACAAGGTGTCGTTGTCCAAGCCACCACCCAGCACGTCGGCGTCGCCGTTGACATCCATGACCTCGACCATGACGCCGTTGACCAAGGTGATCTGAACCGAACCGTTGTCACCATAAATGACGTCGTTGCCCGCTGCACCGTCCACCGCATCGGCGCCCAAGCCGCCGAAAAGCAAATCGTTGCCCTCGCCACCAAACGCCTGGTCAGCGCCGCTGCCGGCATGGAGGGTGTCGTTGCCACCATCGCCCCAAATCAGGTCGATGCCTTCTGCATCGGTGATGGCATCGTCACCGTCGCCGCCATGCAGAAAATCATTGCCTTCGCCGCCTTCGATGGTGTCGTTGCCGCCATCGCCCCACACGGTGTCGTTGCCGCCTTGTGCGTGGATGCGTTCGGCCACGTTGGTGCCGCCGATCATCTCGCTGGCGTTGCCTTTGAGCGATGCGGTGTTGTTGGGGCTGAAGACCCCGCGTGCATCCAGGTATTCGCCCGGGTTGCCATAAAAAGTCCAGCCGGTGTTGTCATTGCCCACCCAGCCAGCTTGGTTGACGTTGACCAGATTGCCTTCGGCATCCATCACCGTGGTGGTGTTGCGCATGAGCGAGGACAAGGTGCCGAAAGTTTGTGCAGCCGTGCCAGGCGTGCCGATCTCGATGGATTGGTCGGGGACTGAAAAAATATCGGTGTACAGGTGCCTGACACCGGTGTTGCGCATGACCAAGTCGGAAAAGAGTTGCCCCTCGATTTCGCCCAGCAAGTCGGTCCCGGCCAAGCGGGCCAGGTAATAAAAACGGTCTGCGTTTTGCAGCTTGATCATCTGCATGGCAAAGATGAAGTCGAAGGTGGCCCCCAGCATGCCGCCGGGCACCTTCTTTTCGGCCAGACCGCCGATCCAGAAATCGACATTGTTGAGCCCGAAATTGCCCGACATGAAGGCATCGTCGTTGATGGCCGCGCGGGCCGATTCACGCAAGGCTTGCGCATAGAGTTGGCGATTGGCCAAGTCGGCACTGTCGCGCAGGGCATCCCATCCGGCCAGGCCGTCCACCGGGCGTTGCTGGCCAGGCACCAGAGGGTCCACATCGCCGTAGGTGTCCAGCACCACATCCCGCGCGTAAGCCATGATGAAGTTTTCTAGCGACTCGTGGTGCAGCAAATTGGCGGCAAATTCGTCCCAGTTGTCGTGCGGCTTCAAGGACGACAAACCGGTGCTGGCAAACAAGGAGGCTCGCACCTCGTTGAGTGAGCCCATGCCGGTGTCGCGGCCACGCACAATGTTGAGGGTGGCCAAGTCCAGCGGCAAGCCCACCAGGTTGTTGCGCAAAGCGTCGGTTACCCATTCGTCAATGGCGTTGCCCACTTGGGCCGACATGCCCAGGGCCACCTGGCCTGGTGTGTCGGTTTTGTAGGCCAGGGGGTTGATGAAGGCCTCGATCAAGCCCATCGAATGGTCTTGGCCGTTGGACAGACCGGTGAGGGGGTCGTAGCCGGTCATGGCCACGGTCTCGGTCAGCATGGAGTGGCCAAAGCGGTACACCGCATGTGCAAATTCGGCCGAAATGGCGGGGTCAATGGTGACGTCGTAACCGGCAAACAAATTGATGTTGGGGCTGAACTTACGCACAAACTCGCCAAAGATCATGTGCTGGTATTGCATCTCGCTGACGAGTTTGGCGGCTTGGAAAATGTCCTCGCCTGACCAAATGCGGCCATTGCCCTGCTCGGTGTAGGTGCCATCGGCGTTGAGCGTCATGCCCGACTTGAGGTCGGCCACCACGCTGTTGTGTTCTGAATGGAACACGTCGTGGATCATGGCCAAACCCACGTTTTCGTTGGTTCGGCCATCGCCCGAAATCAGGTGGGCATCGAGCAGGGTGCGCGCTGCGGTGTTGCCAGCCGACAGGTCACCGGTGTTGGGGTCGAGGGTCCTGAGAACGCCGTGCGCCATGTCTTCCAAAAACGCATGGCCTGTGGTTTGCAGCAGCAATTGCCCTTGAATGGCTTGCAGCTCGGCACCCGTGATTTCCTGGGTGGAACCGTCGGCCAGCAGTTTCAAAGCCGAGGTGTTGGCCGAGATGAAGCTGTCTTGCACGTAGTAAATGTCGCCACTGACTTTTTCTCGCGTCACCAGCCACATGCCGGCTGCGTCCATGAAAGGCACGCCTTCAGCGCCCAAACGCACCACCGGAATGTCGGCCACATCTTTGTCGTGCAAAACGATGTTGACCACGCGCGCGTTTTGCACGGTCGATTTCCAGGTGGCCATGCCATCGGCCCGGCCATCGTTGTCTTTGTCTGCACCGCCACTGACCAGGCGACCGGTGATTTCAAAACGGCCATTGACCTCTTGGTACTCGCGGATGAAGGCGGTGTGGCTGGCCACCGAGCCATAAGACTGGCTCAGGTCCACAAAGGGCGAAGTGCCGTTGACACTTTCGTTGACTTGGTAGTCCAGCACCAGACGGCCCTGTGCATCCAAAGAGGCGCTGATGCCCGTGGGCGTGGATTGGGCGTTGATGGCCGCCACCACGTCGGCCGTGGTGGCACCAGGCGCGATGTCAATCGCCACGCGGTTCAAGATCAGCACGCCGCCCAAAATGATGTCCGCATGAATGGGGGCCACACCCACCACACGGCCGGCCGTGACACCGGGGTCGCCCGCCACATAGCGGTCTTCGGTCAGGCCCAAAGCCTCCACCAAGCGGTCTGTGCTGGCTTCGTTCACGTCAACATGCACCGTGTTGGTGCGAGAGACCAAAATGAAGTTTTTGTAACCCACAACTTGACCGACTGGATTGAAGATGGCGTTGTCGGGGTGGTCGTACAGCGGGTCGCCGGGCAGAAGCGGCACCAGAATCTGGCCGTCGGCCCCTTTTTTGACGAAATCCAGCCCGTGGTCAAAAAACTGACCCATCAAGGTGGTCATCGAGCTGTAGGGCAAGGGGTTGGTGGCATCCAGCGTCACAGGAAAGATGCGGCCACCGGGGGTGGAATAGGGGTCATCCAGCACAGCGAGTTTGCGCTGCTCTGGCGTGATGTAACCCAGTGCTATCAGCGCCTCGTCAGATTGGTCAGCGACCAAGTTGCTGATGGTTCTGGCCGAGCTGTCCACCAAATTGACATCGCGCACGGCATAACTGACCGGCACCGGAACCACCTGCAAACCCGTGGGTCCGTGACTGAAGGTGCCTTCGGCCTGCTTGAACACGGCCGGAGTTTTGCGCACAAAGAGCTGGTCGGTGGCGCCAAAAAACGGGTTGTTGAGGTTGTTGCCAAAGCCAGACACATCCCGAATGCCAAATGGATCGAGGATCGTGCCGAATGGCGCATTTCTGGGGTCGTTCTGGGGCAGCTTGAGCTGGGCCCACAAAAAGTCTAAATCCGCCAAAGTAAACTTAATACCCATGATTTACTCGCATTGATCAAAAAAATAATAATTGTTATTTTGCTGAAAAATAATCACGGTTGCAACTGGGTTTTTCAGTCTGTTTTAAAGAAATACCTGATTTGTGCAGCGAGGTCACACACGAAGTTGCATGACCCACCCATTGGTTTTGAGGCCTTTTGAATCATCTTGTGCACCGATCAAACCTTGGACAGCACGCCATGACACCTTCATTTCGCACCATGGGTTTGCTGCCCACGCCGTTAGGGATACAATAAAGTTGTGATTTTTATCAAATTAATCAATTTAGTTGCTTCACTCAATGTTTTCCGGATTTTTTCGACCCAAAGACATTGCCATTGATCTGGGGACCTGTAACACTTTGGTCTACATCCGAGGACAAGGCATTGTTTTAGATGAGCCTTCGGTGGTGGCCATTCGGTCTGAAGGTGGCCCTCTGGGGAAAAAATCCCTTCAGGCCGTGGGGCGCGACGCCAAGGCCATGCTCGGCAGGGTGCCTAGCAATTTGTTGGCCATTCGCCCAATGCGCGGGGGCGTGATCGCTGATTTCGCCTTGACCGAACTCATGTTGAAAGAGTTCATTCGCAAAGTTCAGCCAAGCAAGGGGTTTTTAAGGTCGCCGCCTCGCATGGTGATTTGTGTGCCTTGCGGGTCTACTCAGGTTGAAAGGCGTGCCATTCGGGAATCGGCCATGGCCACGGGCATCAAAGAGGTTTTTTTGATCGAAGAGCCCATGGCTGCGGCCTTTGGCGCGGGCCTGCCAGTGACCGAGGCCACCGGCTCAATGGTGGTGGTCATTGGCGGTGGCAGCACCGAGGTGGGCGTCATCTCTTTGGGGGGCATGGTTCACAAATCCAGCATCCGCGTGGGGGGTGACAAATTTGACGACGCCATCATTGCCCATGTGCGCCGCAACCAAGGGGTTTTGATTGGTGAACACACGGCCGAAAACATCAAGATCACGGTGGGCTCGGCTTTGCCGTCCAAGCAAGTCCTGGAAATGGAGGTCAATGGCCGCCACATGGCCATGGGGGTGCCCCACAGCTTCACCATCAACAGCAATGAAGTGATGGAGGCCCTGACGGATCCACTTGGGCAAATCATTGAAGCGGTCAGAAACGCCCTGGAAAGCACGCCCCCGGAACTGGGCGCAGACATTGCCAACAAGGGCATGATGCTGGTCGGTGGAGGCGCATTGCTGCGTGACTTGGATAAATTGTTGAGCGATGAGACCGGGGTGCCGGTTTTCATTGCACCCGATCCTCTAAGCTGTGTCGCACGCGGTTGCGGCATGACTTTGGAACGTTTGAACGATCCTGCCAAATTGTTTAGTTAAGGTGATCAAGGTGAACATGAATTTTTTTCCGCGTGGCTGGCTTTGTATGGGGTTGTTGCTGTGGCCTTTGACCAGCGCACCCATCTCCCCCTCGACCACGTCTTCACTCTTGAGTGAGCCCGCATCCTTGTTGTTGGTGCGCGATTTGATGCAAGCGGGTCGCCTGGCCGAGGCGGGACAGGAAGTTGCACTTCAGTTGCAAAAGCCTTCCCCGGACCCGCAATTTCAATTGCTGCAATGCGTGGTCCTGGCCAACCAAAACCAAACGGCCAAAGCCATCACTTGTCTGAGCGCCTTGGTCAAAGCCCAGCCCAACATGCTGGAGGCCTACAACAATCTGGGCGTGCTGCACGCCAGTTTGGGACAACACGACGAAGCCAGGCGATGGCTGAATCTGGCCTTGCAACGTTTGCCAGTCTTGTGGACGGTGCACCAAAACATACAAAACCTGCAGGTCGAGGTCTCACTCAAGGCATATGCCAGTGCACTGCAGTCCGAATTGCCCTTAAAGGCTGCCGCACCCAAGCTGACTTTGTTGGCCTCGACTTCGTTGAGCAACATGGCCAACATCACTTTTGAGCCCACCGCTACAGACAAGGTTGAAGCGCTGGCAAGCGCTGCGCCTGCCCCCGTTGCGCCTGCCGCCGCTGCGCCTGCCCCCGCTGTTCAGGCCTTGAAGTCAACGCCTGCCCCCGTCCAGACGAGCGAGCAAGCGCCTTTGGACGAGGAAACGCGCCAGCAGGTGCAAGCGGCCGTCGAAGCTTGGGCGCAGGCATGGAGTGCACAAAACATGCCGCAGTATTTCGCGGCTTACACCCCGGATTATTCAATGCCCAAAGGGCTTGGACGGGCCGCATGGGAAGCCGAGCGCACCTCGCGCATTGCAGGCCGACGGTTTGTTCGCGTGTCAGTGCGTCAAGTGAGTTTTGAGAAAGTCGGCGCCAAAGTGGTGGCCCGTTTCAGCCAGTTTTACGAGTCCGACAACATTTCTTCAACCCACCGCAAACGCCTGGATTTGGTGCGCCATGAGGGCGGCTGGAGGATTGAGCGGGAAAACGTCATCACCAAGTGAGCATGCGTTTGAGACCTCTTTTTTTCGTTTGAAAAACTCAGGCTGCAGATCAACTTCTCATGGGGCACCTTCCAGTTCACACAGGTTGATCATGACGAGCGCTTGCACCGACGTGACCCCAAAACCAGGGTGTGGCAAAAACGTGAGGGTCAATGGTTGATTCAAAGCGAAACAACGGATTGAATGACATGGCTATGTGGCAACGGGTTCATTGGACTTTTTTAAAACGGGCACTGGGCAAGACCGGGTTTCGGGTCTTGTGGATGGCGCTGCTGACCTGGGTGGTGCTGTGGGTTTTTTTGCGCCTGATCAGCGCAGATGCGCTTGCCCAATCCAAGCATGAAGAGCTTGCTCAGTCGACGAGCCATGGCCCCTCTGCGCCCAGCGTCCCGTGGCACACGCTGTACGAACCCAACAGCCCGGCCATGGACGAGCCGCCCAGAGCCAGCCCGAGGTCGAAGACCAGCGCAGGCGCCAAAATCCCAAGCAAGCCCTCCCGCGAAAAACCCAGCGAAAACGGCGAAACACTGTTTTTGCAGACTTACCAACTGTTGAGTGCGGGCGAGCATGCGAAAGCCATGCAGGTGGCGCAAAGCATGGTGGAACGGTTCCCGAACTTTCAACTCGGCCAACTGCTGTATGCGGACCTGATGGCTGGCCTCTCGGGCGGCATCCCGGCACGCGAGTCTTTGCTGGGGCACCCAGACGTGCGCCGCCGTCTGAGCCAACTCAAAGCCGAGGCCTTGCAACGCACACAACACCAGGACAAGGCTTTTTTTGCAGGCAAATATCCCGCTCCAGTGCGTTATTTGTCTCCCAATGTGGCACAAGTGGTGGTGGTGGATGCCCAAAAATCACGTCTTTATGTGTTGGCCAACCATTGGGATGAGGCGGGGAAAAGCGCCTTCAATGTGGTCTTTGATGCCTATGTGTCTATTGGCAACAAAGGCATGGGCAAATGGCGCGAGGGCGATGGCAAAACGCCTGCAGGGGTGTACTTTGTTCAAAAGCACTTGACCGATCCGATGCTGCCGGACCTGTATGGCTCGGGGGCCTTGACCTTGGACTACCCCAGCCCCCTCGACAAAGAGCAAAGAAGAACAGGCTCGGGCATTTGGCTGCATGGTTCGCCCAGTGAGCAATATGCGCG
>CAITSG010000502.1 GCA_903894995.1 uncultured Burkholderiales bacterium | reverse complement strand
GCTTGGCTCTTTTTCCCCAGTAGGAGCGACGCCCTCGTCGCGAAAAGCCTCGCAGACCACCAAGAATCGCCCCGAGGGCGGGGCTCCCACAACATGCATCTCGCCAAGAGCTTGGCTCTTTTTCCCCTGTAGGAGCGACGCCCCCGTCGCGATGGAGCCTCGCACACCACCAAGAATCGCCCCGGGTCGGGGCTCCTGCAACACATGCATCTCGCCAAGGGCGGGGCTCCTAGGGCGGTGCTAGGTGGGGTGCTTCGAGAAAATGTTCAGATCAGTCGTCCAGACCCGTGGCACCAATGCGGTGGGGCAGAGGCTTGGGGCCGCAAATGCGGTACATCACTTGCCCGGGCCAAGACAGGTAACCATCGAAACGCCGTGAAAACAGCACCCCATCGGTCTGGCTGGTGAAAGTGGTTCGGCCTTTGGCGCCGTTGGGGTTGGCCGGATCGATCACATCACAAATCGCCTGGCCTTTTTTGACCTTGGCACCGGGCTTGACGTGGAACACCAAAAAGCCGGTGCAGGTGCTGTAGCCCACGTCCATGCCGCTCATGGGGGCGGGCGCGGCTTTCAATTTCTTCAGCGGTTCTGCCTTGCCGCCCACCACACCTTGGCGCACCAGCCAGCGGTACAGGTTTTGTGCATCGGATTGGCCTAAGGCGTCGCTCACATCGTGCTGGCTGCGCATCTCCACCGTCACCGACATGCAAGCTTGCGGGATATTGGCCTGAGGGAACTGCTCGGCGAGCCGCGCCCACAGCACGCTGTTGACACCCGAAAACGTCAGGGCCTTGGGGTAGGGGTCGTTGTACATCGTTGCTTCAACGCCCAGGTCGGCTGCGAGCGAGCTCAGCGTGCCCGTGGCCACATCGTTTTTAGCGCCAAACAGGTGCAGCGCGGCGTAAATGTCGCAATGCAGGTCCAGCACAAAGTCGGCATCGCAGCTGAGTTTTTGCACCTCGACGCGCAAGGTGCCCAGCTCGTTCAGGGGCTTCAAGGCCTTGAGACTGTCTTGCGCCGCTTTGCGGATGGTGCGCACGTTCGCCTCGGCGTCTGCGCCCAGCTTCTTGCCCACACGTTCGGCCACGGCATCGCTCAAGTCGATCCAGTTGCGGTTGAAGTTTTCGTAGCTCAGCAAGTTGTAGCGGCCTGCGTGCGAATTGCCCACCAGTTGGGCCTGGCCAATCGGGTTGACCGTGGGCACGAGGATGATTTCACCTTGAATCAATCCTTTTTTGTCGGCCTCGGCCAGCAGGGGCATGAGGTGGTGCATGGCCATGGTGCCGGGCATTTCGTTGGCGTGAATGGCCGCTTGCATGTAAACCTTGGGGCGTGCACCGGCTTTGCCAAAGCGCAAAACCGGAATGCTGCGCTGGGTGCCGGGGGTCATGCTGGGCAAGGTGATGGAACTTTTTTGAATGGCCATGGTGTCTCCTTTGGGATTGTTGGGGGCTGTTTCTAAAGCATAACCCTAATGGTGTTTGTGTCGTTTAAGGGTAACGTGTGCTACAGGCCTTGTGGCTGGATTCAACTTTCAAATCAGGAGACGACCATGGATGAAAAAGCAGTGCGCGGATTGATTGAACAGGTTCGGGAAAATGCCATCAGCCGAAAGGACTTCATTCGCAACATGATTGGGTATGGCTTGACCGTGCCCATGGCCGCTCAAATGCTTTTGACTTCTGGCTTGGCCCAGGCCCAAACAGCGTCCGCCTACAAGCCCACCAAACGCGGCGGTGGCGGCCCCTTGAAGTTGCTCTGGTGGCAAGGCCCCACATTGCTGCAGCCTCACTTTGCCAGCGGCACCAAGGACCAGGAAGGCTCGCGCATCTTTTATGAGCCCTTGGGCGCTTGGGACAGCGATGGCAACATGATTCCCATTTTGGCCGCTGAAGTGCCAACATCTGCCAACGGTGGCGTGTCCAGGGACGGTAAAACCATCACCTGGAAGTTGAAGAGAAATGTGCAGTGGCACGATGGCAAGCCCTTCACAGCCGATGACGTGGTGTTCACTTATGAATACGCTCTAGATCCAGCTACAGCCGCTTACACCGCAGGCACCTACAAAGACATCAAAGTGACCAAGGTCGACAGCCACACGGTCCGTGTCGAATACACGAAGGCTTCGCCGTTTTGGGCGGACCCGTTTTGCAGTGCCGCAGGCATGATCATTCCCAAACATGTGTTTGGCGCATTCAAAGGGGCCACCTCGCGTGACGCACCCGCCAACCTCAAGCCCGTGGGCACAGGCCCTTACAAATTTCTGGATTTCAAGCCGGGTGACATGCTGCGAGGTGTCATCAACACGAGTTACCACGAAGCCAACCGCCCCTACTTTGACAGCATCGAGATGAAAGGCGGCGGGGATGCCGTGTCGGCGGCGCGCGCTGTTTTGCAAACGGGCGAGTACGACTACGCTTGGAACTTGCAAGTTGAAGACGAGTTGTTGCTTCGACTGGAGCAAGGCGGCAAGGGCAAAACATCCATCACCCCAGGCGGCAACATCGAGTTCATTCAACTCAACTTGGCCGATCCCTGGACTGAAATTGACGGTGAGCGTGCCCACCCAAAATCCAAACACCCCATTCTTTCAGAATTGGCTGTGCGCCAGGCCCTCAACTTGCTGGTTGACCGTGCGGGTATTCAAAAATTCATTTATGGACGCACGGGCATTGCCACGGCCAACTTCCTGAACAACCCCCAGCGCTTCGCTTCTAAAAACACCAAATTCGAGTTCAACATCGACAAAGCCATTCAGGTGCTGGAGACAGCAGGCTGGAAAAAAGGTGCGGATGGCATTCGCGAAAAAGGCGGCAAAAAACTCAAGTTCGTGTTTCAAACGTCCATCAACGGCCCACGCCAAAAAACCCAGCAAATCATCAAGCAAGCAGCGCAACGGGCGGGCATTGATTTGGAGCTGAAATCGGTACCGGCCTCGGTGTACTTTTCGTCCGACCCGGCCAACCCGGACACCTACACCAAGTTCTTTTGCGACATCCAGATGTTCACCACCACCATGCCTCAGCCCGACCCTGAGGTGTTCATGAACCAGTACCTGACCGACCAGTTTGCCACCAAGGCCAACAAGTGGCTGGGTCGCAACTCCACGCGCTACAGCAATCCGGAGTACGACAAAACCTACCTGGAGGCGCAGTCCGAAATGGACCCGGTCAAGCGTGCCGCCTTGTTCATCAAAATGAACGACATGCCGATCAATGACGTGGCCATCATTCCGGTGGTGTATCGCCCACGCACTGCAGGCGCCGTGAACAACCTCGTCGCGCCTTTGAGCGGCTGGGACAACGACCTGTGGATGATCAAAGACTGGTTCCGAAACGTCTGATCCATGTTTCACTATGTCTTGCGGCGACTCTTGATCGCCGTGCCCAGTTTGTTGGGCATCAGCTTGTTGCTGTTCACCGTGCTGGCCATGGCCCCGGGTGATCCATTTTCGGAACTGGTCTCCAATCCGAACATTCCACCCGAGGTCGCCTTGTCCTTGCGCGAGAAATTCGGCCTGGACGACCCCCTGATGGTCCGTTACTGGAACTGGCTTGTGGCCATGGTTCAAGGCGATTGGGGTTACTCCTTCATCAGCCGCATCAATGTCGAGACGCTGATCATGGACCGCATCCCGGTCACCTTGCTGGTGATTGGATCGTCGCAACTGTTGGCCTTGTGCATTGCCATTCCGGTGGGTGTTTATGCCGCGACTCGGCCTTACTCTTTGTTTGACCAGATCGCGAGCACCTTGGCCTTCATCGGGTTTTCATTGCCCACGTTCTTCACAGGCATCTTGCTGATTTTGTTTTTCAGCATCCATCTGGACTGGTTGCCATTTGTCTACCGGGCCGATATCCCTGAGACAGGTTGGCGCTTTTTCTGGGAGCATTTCAAACAAATGATCATGCCCGTTGCCGTGTTGGGCTTGTTTCAGGCGGGTGCCTGGACGCGCTATGTGCGATCGGCGGTGCTGGATGTGATTCGCCTCGACTATGTGACCACGGCGCGCTCCAAGGGCTTGTCTGAAAAAGTGGTCATCACCAAGCATGTGCTGCGCAACGCGATGATCCCGGTGGTCACTTTGGTGGCCCTGCAAATGCCCGCCATTTTTGGCGGGGCCATCGTGACCGAGCAGATTTTCCGGGTGCCAGGCATTGGCTCTTTGATCATCAGTTCCATGTTGGCCAACGACACGCCGGTGGTGATGGCGGTGACCTTTGTTTTCTCCGCGCTGGTGATTGCGTGCAACCTCATTGCAGATATTTTGTATGGCTGGCTTGACCCCCGTATCTCCTTTGCCTGAGAAGGCCCCCACCCCCCGAGCGCCGGTCTCGCCAGGCCGCGAGGCTTGGCGACGTTTCAAACGTCACCGGCTGGCTGTGGTGTGCACCTTCGTTTTGGGCTTCATTATTTTGGCGGTGCTGCTGGGGCCTTGGATTTGGCGTGTGCCCATCAACGAGATTGATTTCACCGCCCGCATGCAAGGGCCGTCTTGGGCGCACCCCTTGGGCACAGACGATTTGGGGCAAGACCTGCTGGCCCGCATGTTGTACGGTGGGCGCATTTCGCTGGCCGTGGGGCTGGCCGCCATGCTGATTGCCATCACGGTGGGTGTGGTGGTGGGGGCGGTGGCGGGCATGTCCAAGGGGCCTGTTGATGTGTTTTTGATGTGGCTGACCGACTTGTTCTTGTCTTTGCCTCAGTTGCCTTTGCTGCTGTTGATTTTTTACCTGTTCAACGACACCCTGAAGAAATGGGTGGGCACCGAGATGGGGGTCTTCATCCTGGTGGTGGTGGTGATTGGCGGGTTGCGCTGGATGCCGGTGGCCCGCTTGGTGCGTGCCCAATTCCTGTCGCTGCGCGAAAAGGAATTCGTGGAAGCGGCGCGTGCCTTGGGCGCCAGCCCCTGGCGGCAAGTGACGGTGCACATCTTGCCCAATGCCATGGGGCCGGTGATTGTGGCGGCCACCATCGACGTGGCGGCGGCCATCATTGCCGAGTCCACCTTGTCCTTTTTGGGCTTGGGCTTTCCGCCCGACATCCCGACCTGGGGCCGCATTTTGTTTGACGCCAAGGACCACATGGACATTGCGCCGCACTGGGCCTTGTTTCCTGGTTTGTTGATTTTCATCACCGTGTTGACCATCAACTACATCGGTGACGGTCTGCGCGATGCCTACGATCCGCGCCGCGTGCTTTAAAGAGGTTGACGGATGAGCCAAGCGTTGTTGAAAGTCCAGGATCTGCAGGTGCACTTTGACACCGACGACGGTGTCTTGCATGCGGTTGATGGGGTGAGTTTTCACATCGACCGCAGCGAAACGCTGGGTGTGGTGGGAGAGTCCGGTTGCGGCAAAAGCGTCACGGCCATGACCATCATGAAGCTGCTGGCCATGCCGCCAGGGCGCATCGCCCACGGCCAAATTTGGTTTGAAGGCCAAGACCTGGTGCAGGCCGATTCGGCGGCGATGCAAAAGATCCGCGCCCGCGAGATCGCCATGGTGTTCCAGGAGCCCATGACTTCGCTCAACCCGGTTTTGACGGTGGGCGAGCAAATTGCTGAATCCTTGCGCTTGCACGAAGGCTTGAGTGCCAAGCAGGCCAAGGCCCGCGCCATCGAGATGCTGGGCCTGGTGAACATTCCCAAACCCGAGCAACGTGTTGAAGATTACCCGCACCAGTTTTCGGGCGGCATGCGCCAGCGCGTGATGATTGCCATGGCCCTGTCGTGCAAGCCCAAATTGTTGATTGCCGACGAGCCCACCACGGCGCTCGACGTGACCATTCAGGCCCAGATTCTGGACCTCATGGACCGGCTCAAGTCGCAGATGGGCATGTCCATTTTGTTGATCACCCACGCCATGGGTGTGGTGGCCGAAACCTGCCAACGGGTGGTGGTCATGTACGCAGGCCGGGTGGTTGAAGAAGCCTCGGTGGAGGACCTGTTTGGCTCGCCAGCTCACCCTTACACACAAGGCTTGATCCGATCCATTCCCCGCCTGGACCTGGACAGCGCGCACAAGCAGCGCTTGCACGCCATTCCCGGCTCTGTGCCCAAGTTGATTCTTCCTCCCCCCGGTTGCCGCTTTGCGCCCCGGTGTCCACACGCCAACGCCCGTTGCGCGTCCGAGATGCCCGAGTTGCGTGAATTGACATCGGGTCACCGGGTGGCTTGCCACTTCGCGATATGACTTCAGACACTGCTTCCTTGTCCCACGCTGCGCCCG
>CAITSG010000501.1 GCA_903894995.1 uncultured Burkholderiales bacterium | reverse complement strand
TTTTGACGGCTTGCTCGGACTCGGCCATTTTGCTTTCGACGGCTTTGGTGAACTCGCCACCGGTGCTCTGGGTGATTTCAGCCAAGTGACGGCCATAAGACATCGACTTTTCGAAAGCTGGCTGAACCAAAGCGGCTTGTGCGGCCATCAGTTCTTGAGCCGTTTTAGCGGACATGAGGGTTTGCATGCTGGCAAAAGACTCGCTGACAGCGGCTTTGCCAGCAGCCATGTTCAGCTCAACCAGGCGCTCGAAACTGGCAAAAGCGGTTTGCGACAGGTCCGCGGCGGCTGTCAGGTTGGCTTGTTGGGTGGCGGCGAATTGTTCAGCGTTGAAGTTCATGATGTTTTCCTTAAAAAGGTTTGTTGCAACGCAGCAATTTGAACACCATCCACTGCATGCATCAAGGAAAAACCCGCACTTTAGAGTCGACTCTCCAATACACGAATGCGCCAAATGGGCGTCACAAAATTGACATGCCTTTGTGAATCCCCTGTTCCTACCAAACGATCTTGGGCTCTTTACACTCGGGGCTTGGGCCCCTTGGGTCATGAGGCGACATTTGTATGGAATTATTGAGTTTGTTTTTTTTGCTGGGCTTAGGGGTTCACTGGCTCAATGTCCGCGGCCAGCGCCAGCGCACCGCCTTGCTGGCCGAACAGTTGCGCCCTTATCAAATCGAAAAACACATGGAGCAGCTGAGCAGCGCTTATATGAGGGCTCTGGGCGAGAGCGATGTGTCGCGGCAAACACAAATTTTGCAATTGCAAGAGCAGGCCGAGCAGCAGTTGGTCGCCGATTTTCAAAATCTGGCCCAGGCCTTTGCCAAACTGCCAGCCCCTGTCACTCGCGGCTTCAAGATTGCGCTGCCGTTTGTGGACCAACTCTCACCCAAGGCCACTTTTGACATGCGCAAAATGCTGCAGACGCACGCCAAAGGCATTGAACAAGCCGTTGACAACCGGGCGGGCTTGCCCCTGAAGGAGCGCGCTTTTCGTCTGATGGGGGAAATGTTCCTCATGCAGCACAGCTGCCACTGGTTTTGCAAATCCAAAACCATCGCATCGGCCCGCATGGTGGCACGGCACCAAACCCGTTACGAGCAAGCGCTGCAGGCGGTCAGCCCCGAAACCCGGCAGGCTTACCTGGCCGTCATCGAGGCCTGAACCGCTGACTCAGCGGCTTGCGGGCTCAAGCCCAAGCCGTGCGCAGCGCGTGCGCACACAAAGCCACCGCCGTGTTGGCCTCTTGCAGCACCCGGCCCATGGTGATGAAACCATGGATCTGCCGTTCAAAGCAGATGTATTGTGAGGACACACCCGCCTGGCTCAGCGCATCGGCGTACATCAGGCCCTCGTCGCGCAAAGGGTCAAAACCCGCCGTCAACACAAAGGCGGGCGGCAAGTGGGCATGGCTGGTGGCCAACTGGGGCGAAGCACGCCAGTCCAGCGTGTCTTGCGGCCCGCGCAAGTAGTTGCCCGAATACCAGGCCATCGACTCGCGGGTGAGCATGTAGCCTTGGCCGTTGGTCTGATAGGAAGCCGTGTCGGGGGCCATCAGGGTGCTGGGGTAAATCAACAACTGCAGCACCGGTTTGAGCCCCAAATCGCGCAGGCCCAGGCAGGCCGCAGCGGCCAGATTGCCGCCCGCGCTGTCGCCACCGATGGCGATGCGTGCCGGGTCAATGCCCAAAGCCGCGGCTTGCAAAGCCACCCACTGCCAGGCGGCCACCGCATCGTCGTAAGCGGCCGGAAACTTGTGCTCAGGCCCCATGCGGTAATCCACCGCCACCACCACGCCCCCGGCTTGCTGGCACAAGCTGCGGCACAGCACATCGTGCGTGTCCAGATCGCCCACCGTCCAGCCACCGCCATGCAAGTACACCAAAGCAGGCAGGACCTGGCTCGCGCCGGTCGGGTGGTAAACCCGTACGGCAATGTCTACCCCTGCGTGGCTGAATGACATGTCTTGCACACGTCCCACCTCAGGCGCATCGGGTTGGGTGAAGCTGCGCCGCGCCAAATAAGAAGCACGGGCATCCACAGGCGTTTGGGTGTAAACCGGAGGAATGCCTTTCTCGCTCAAAAGGGTCATCAAGGCTTGGGCTTGCGGGTCGAGCATGGGGCAACTCCGGGTGGTTGAAGGAATCCGAATTATGGGAGCGCACCTTGAGCGCGCACGGGCAAATGGGCGACAGTGGGTGTTGTCGGAACCCGCCTTCGTGGCGCTGCGGGGATTTTGTAGGAGCCCTGCCCTCGGGGCGATCCGCGGTGGTCTGCGAGGCTTCATCGCGGCGAGGGCGCCGCTCCTACAAGGGAGATGGCGATGCGCGGATTTTGTAGGAGCCCCGCCCTCGGGGCGATGGGTCATGGTCTGCGAGGCTTTTCGCGGCGAGGGCGCCGCTCCAACAAGGGGGATGGCGATGCGCGGATTTTGTAGGAGCCCCGCCCTCGGGGCGAT
>CAITSG010000500.1 GCA_903894995.1 uncultured Burkholderiales bacterium | reverse complement strand
GGTGATCGCGACGAGGCGTCGCTCCTACAGGGGATGCCCTGCATTTTGTGGGAGCCCCGCCTCGGGGCGATGGGTGGTGGTGTGCGGGGCTTATCGCGACGAGGGCGTCGCTCCTACAGGGGAATGCCCTGCCTTTTGTGGGAGCCCCGCCCCGGGGCGATGGGTGGTGGTTTGCGAGGGTGATCGCGACGAGGGCGTGGGTCTTGCAAAAAAGTGATGTAGGCCGCGACCGAGTTGGACCACGAACCTGGCTTGGGCGTTTAAACCGTGGCAATCGGGGTGGCGGGCGAGCCGATGGCACCCGGCAGCCGCAGGGGCGGGGCCGTCAGCAAAAAGCGCGATCGGCCAGCCTGGCGCAAGT
This sequence comes from uncultured Burkholderiales bacterium, assembly GCA_903894995.1. Lineage (GTDB taxonomy): Bacteria > Pseudomonadota > Gammaproteobacteria > Burkholderiales > Burkholderiaceae_C > Limnohabitans_A. The sequence goes on along the minus strand of CAITSG010000500.1, from coordinate 1,571 downwards.
GTTCTGCCAACGGTGTCAGGTGCCAAATTTCGCCCAAATGGACGCCCAGCTTGAACAAACAATGTTCGTGCAAAGGCAAAGACGCGCAGCTGCCCGGCTGGGGTGTCGACGGCAAACCCTCCACCGCGTAGTTGTCCGCAATCAAAGCCACCAGACCCGAATCGGTGATCCATTGCAGCAACTTCTCGTCGCGACCTTCCAGCACCGCGCACGAATGCTCCACGGCGTGCGGGTCCGGGTTCTTGTTCATCTCGAGCAGCATCTGCGCAAAGCCCGTGTGCAGGCACACCATGTCGCCGTGCTCCACCACCACCTGGTCTTTGCGCATGATTTCCATCAGCAGGTCGTAACCCACACGCACCCGCTCGCGCCCCAAGTGGGCGTGCAGGTCAATCATCACGGCACGCCCTTGCACACAGCGCTCGGACATTTTTTCGATGCCCAAGGCCTTGGCCTGTGAGGTCGATTCACGGGCAATGTCGGGAAAGCCAAAAATACCCGCCCCCTCGGCGCTGCGCGGTCCCACCACATCGGTGCCCGCCCGAAACCCGTTGTAGTAAACCGGCTCGGGCACGCCATCGCCGTTGGCGTCAAACATCGAACCCACATGGGCCAAACCATCCCACTGCGTGCTGTATTGCAAATGCATGATCACCAAATCGTCGCAAATCACATCGGTGCAATCGGGGCTGCTGCACCACAGCTGGTAGTTCATGTTCGGCTGACCCTCGCGCAAAGTGGGGCGCAAGACGGGGGGCTGGCGGCGCGGGTTCAGCACATTGCCACCCGGAAAATCCAGCGGCAGGCTCAGGTTGAAACTTTGGCCCGTGCGCACCTCGGCCATGCCCTGCAACACTTTTTCTGGGGTCAGCCAATTCATGCGACCGCATTGGTCATCGGGACCAAAGTCGCCCCAATTGGAGCCGGGTGGGCGTTGTTTCCAGCGAGGCGAAGTGGACATGGCGGTCTCCTTGAAATGGGGTTGAATCCCCATCATCGCAAAATCCAGCCCCGACTGCTGTCCGCCTCATGACCCGGCGTTGTTTGAGGCAAGCGGCTAAAAACCGTCGCCGCACTAGCCCTGTCGACCGACCTCTTTCCACTGTTTGCCATCCATCACCCAATAGCTGTGCAGGCGTTTGGGGGCGCGACGTGGGGCTTGAAGTTCGTGACTCAACACCGCCACGTTTTGCTGCTTGTCTGTCCACTCAAAGGCCGACACCAGCTGCCAGTCGCCAGGTGTTTTGCGAATGAGTTCGGGTTTGGGCCAGGCTTTGGCGCGGGCATTCAGGTGCGGGGCCTTGGCTGCATCGTGCCAGCTCAGTTGCTCGGAAATGATGACGGGGGTGTCCGCTTTGAGCCCCAGTTGGACCAGTCGCGTCATGTCGTCGTTGGCCAGCACCACGCAGCCATCTGTGGAGGTGGGCGCCCGCGCATATTGCTCACTGGGCGAACCATGCAGCCAAATGCCCGAGCCTGTTCTTCTTTGCTCTTTGTCGAGGGGGCTGGGGTAGTCCAAGGTCAAGGCCCCCGAGCCATACAGGTCCGGCAGCATCGGATCGGTCAAGTGC
>CAITSG010000499.1 GCA_903894995.1 uncultured Burkholderiales bacterium | reverse complement strand
GTGCTGCTGATCTTGCTGTGGCACAGCCGCCCCTTGCCGAACACCGCCTGAGCCCATGGCCATTCATTTTTTTGAACGGGCCCAACTGCACGCCAGCCCCTGGAAAAACGGCGGCGGCGTGACGCGCGAAATCGCGTGCCATCCGCCACAAGCGGGCATGCAGAATTTCGACTGGCGCATCAGCATTGCGCACATTGCCCGCGACGGTGATTTTTCAGTGTTCGCAGGGGTGGACCGGGTCATCACCTTGCTCGAAGGTGGCGGCGTGCATTTGAGCAGCGCCGACGGCAGCGTCTTGCATGCGCTGGACACGCCTTTGCAGCCCTTTGCTTTTTCGGGCGATGCCGCAGTGCATGGGCGTTTGCTGAACGGGGACTGCCACGACTTCAATGTGATGACGCGCCGTGGTGTGTGTCAGGCCGAAGTGCGCGTGTTGCGGCGTGATGAGACTTTGTTGCCCGCACCGGCTGGTTTGCTGTTGGCCATGCGGGGCGCTTGGCAGGTGCAGACCCCTGACACCGATACAGTCAGCGCCCAGCAGCACGCGATTGGCGCACAAACAGGGCTTTGGTGGCAGGGCGACACGCAGAGCTGGTCATGCCAATGGGCCGACTCAGATTCGCAAGCGGCCCTGCTGGCCGTTCGCTTCACCCCCACCCCACACTGAAACACCACGATGCACCACCAGCTGTTTGCCGAACACGCCTTGTTGCCCGGGGGCTGGGTCCGCGATGTCTTGCTGCAATGGAACGCCCAAGGACAATGGCAGGCCATGGAGGCAGGGCAGGCCGCTCCCCCCCAAGTGCTACGCGCCGCAGGGCCGGTGCTTCCGGGCATGCCCAATTTGCACTCGCATGCTTTTCAACGCGCCCTGGCCGGGCTGACCGAGTACCGCAGCCACGCGCAAGACAGCTTCTGGAGCTGGCGCACGCTCATGTACCGATTTGCCGCCCAACTCGGCCCCGCGCAGCTGGAGGCCATTGCCACGGGCCTGTATGTGGACATGCTGGAGGCGGGTTACACCAGCGTCTGCGAATTCCATTACCTGCACCACGACGCACACGGCCAGGCTTATGCCGACCCGGCCGAGATGTCGCACAGCCTGCTGCGCGCCGCCCAGCGCACCGGCATCGGCATGACGCTGCTGCCCGTGCTCTACCAAAACAGCGGCTTTGGTGGGGGTGCACACACTGCGGGGCAAAGCCGATTCATACACAGCACCGAGGCCATGCTGCGCCTGCTTGAACGCCTGCGGCCCGCTTGCGATTCGCAATCTGCCCGGCTGGGACTGGCGCCGCACTCCTTGCGGGCCGTGACGCCCGAGAGCCTGCACGAAGTGCTCACGGGGCTGAAGGCGCTGGACGCCAGCGCGCCCATCCACATCCACATCGCGGAACAAACGGCCGAGGTCGATGCTTGTGTGGCCTGGTCAGGACAGCGCCCGGTGGCCTGGCTTCTGGACCATGCGCCAGTCGATGCACGCTGGTGCCTGGTGCACGCCACGCACATGGACGCGCACGAATACCAGCGGGCTGCGGCCTCGGGTGCCGTGGCCGGTCTGTGCCCCAGCACCGAGGCCAATCTGGGCGACGGCGTTTTTGAATTCAAGACCTGGCAAAACCAGCAAGGTGCCTGGGGCATCGGCTCGGACAGCCACATTGCGGTGAACCCGGCCGAAGACCTGATGCTGCTCGAATACAGCCAGCGCCTGTCTTTGCGGCAACGCAATGTGGCGGCCCACGCGCAGCAACCGGACGTGGCCCAAGCCCTGTGGCAAGGGGCTGTGGCCGGAGGTGCGCAGGCCTCGGCTCGCCCTGTGGCCGGGCTGGCCATGGGGCAGCAGGCCGACTTCATCGTGCTCGATGCCCAGCACCCGGCCTTGGCCGGCTTGTCGCCCGACCAGATGCTGGCCAGCCATGTCTTTGCCAGCAGCCGCCAAAGCGCCGTGGCACAGGTTTGGACCGGTGGTCAGCGGGTGGTGCAAGAAGGCCGACACGCGCTGCACGATGAGGCCATGGCGGGTCTGGTGCAAGCCCGCCGTGACTTCCTCAAAGCCTGATCGCTTTTTTTAGACCTCGCGGGCCAGCGGCAGATTGAGCAACAGGTTTTGCGGCTTGCGCTTGAGCAGGCCTTGCTCGTTCATGGCCAAGCCCAGATAAACCGGCTAGCCTTGCAAGATTCG
>CAITSG010000498.1 GCA_903894995.1 uncultured Burkholderiales bacterium | reverse complement strand
GTCTAACGGGGGCCAGGAGGGATACGGAGCCCCCCGAGGCCGATATGGATCCTGCCCTGCGAGGCACCATCGCGGCGAGGGCGTCGCTTCCACAAAAAAGCGTTCATTCAAACACCATCGGACCGGCTCAATCAAGGGTGATACAACGCGCACCTGTGCGGCGGCCCCGTATGATTCGGCCATGCGATTTTCTTCAAAAACTGTGGGCCTGGCTTCGGCGGTCATCACGGTGCTCATCTGGACCGGTTTCATTGTCATTGCGCGTGCCTCGGCGTCCCGGGGCTTGTTGCCTTTGGACATCGCGTTTGCGCGTGTTTTGGGGGCCAGCGCTGTTTTGCTGCCTTGGGCTTGGTGGCTCATGCGACCGGCGCGGCAAGCCGGGCAACAGGTGGGGTCTTTGTGGGGCTTGTCGCCCCTGCCTTTGCGACCCACGGTGCAAACGGGGGTGTTGGGGGGATTTTTGTACGCCATCTTGGCTTACACCGGCTTTTTTTATGCGCCAGCCTCGCATGCCTCGGTGCTCATGCCGGGCAGCTTGCCCTTGTGGACCACTTTGCTGGCTTGGCTGTTCTTGCGGGAAAAAGTGTCGGCGGTGCGGGCGGTGGGCCTGGGCTTTATTGTGCTGGGCGATGTGTTGGTGGGCGGAGCCAGTTTGCTCATGGCTTTTGACGGCGGCGAAGTCTGGAAAGGCGATTTGCTGTTCATGGCGGCCGCTTTTTGCTGGTCCAGTTACAGCGTGATGGTGCGCCGCCACGGCTTCGATGCGGTGCGCGCCACCATGGCCATCACGGCATTTTCCTTTGTGTGTTTTGTGCCTTTGTTTGTTGTGCTGGTGGGTTTGTCAATTTTGCCCACGCACCTGCACCAGACCCCTTGGTCCGAAATTTTGTTCCAGGCCGTCTTTCAGGGTGTGGGCTCGGTGGTCATTTCGGGCATCACCTTCACCCAGATGGTGCGCCACTACGGTCCGGTGCGCTCGACCATGATCACGGCGCTGGTGCCGGGCTTGTCGGCGCTGGGGGCGGTGTGGTTTTTGGGGGAGCCCATGCATTGGAATTTGCTGGCCGGGCTGGCGCTGGTGACCAGTGGCATTTTGTTTGGCGTGCGCCAGGCCAAGCCAGTGGTTGTTTCCCCTGGAGCCGCTTCATCCCAAGGCAAGTCATGAGCGCCCAGCCAAAAGAATGGCGTTGGTTGGCGTTTGACACCAGCACCGATGTGCTGTCTTTGGCGGTGGCCCGAGGTGATCGGGTCTGGACGCAAACCCTGCCCGGTGGCGCGCAGGCTTCGAGTGGCTTGATTCCGGCGGTGCTGGCCATGTTGGCCGAGGCCGACATGCCGCTGGCGTCGCTTGATGCGATCGTGTTTGGCCGGGGACCGGGCTCGTTCACGGGCTTGCGCACGGCCTGTGCCGTGGCCCAGGGTCTGGCGTTCGGGGCCGATTTGCCCGTTTTGCCAGTGGACACCTTGTTGGCCGTGGCCGAAGAGGCCCGCTTTGAGCATTGCAAGGCCGGCCAAATGCCGCCCGATGCGCCGTTGACGGTGCTGGCCATGCTCGATGCGCGCATGGACGAGGTGTACAGCGCGTCCTACCTTTGGCAGCCTTCGTCCGAGGTGGATGGGCCAGATCAAGGCCATTGGCAAGAGGCGTCCCCTTTGCAGGTCAGTGCCCCTGAAAACATTCACCTTCCCCTGGTCCCGTCTGTGTTGTCGGCGGGCAATGCCTTTGCCGCTTACGGCGAACGCCTGCCGCAAGGGCCGCGCTGCGTGGCTTTGCCCACGGCAGTGGCCTTGTTGCGTTTGGCCCCTCATTTGTGGATGAAAGGGCTGGCTGTGCCGGCCGATGAGGCCATGCCGCTGTACATCCGCGACAAAGTGGCCAACACCACCGCCGAACGTGAGGCCATGAAAGCCCAGGCCATGGTGGCCAAAGCGGCCGCCCAGGCATGAGGGCTTTGGGCATGAAGTCAGATCCAATCCCCATGCCATCGCCCTCGGAGGCCACCCGCAACGCGGTCACCTTGGCTCCGATGACGCTGAACGACCTTGATGCGGTCATGGCCATCGAGCAAAGCGCGTACAGCCACCCTTGGTCTCGCGGCAATTTTCGGAATTCGATCAACCCCTTGTTTGACGCCCAATGTCTTTGGCTTGATGGCGAGTTGCTGGGTTATTTCTTGGCCATGCGGGGTTTTGAAGAAATGCATTTGCTCAACATCACCGTCGCCCCGGCACGCCAGGGCCAAGGTTGGGGCCACATGATGCTGGACGCCCTGTCGCTGTGGTCGCGCCACGAAGGCGCGCATTGGCTGTGGCTGGAGGTGCGCCAAAGCAACCAGCGCGCCTTGCAGGTCTACCAGCGCTATGGTTTTAGGCAGATCAGCATCCGCAAGGACTACTATCCCGCAGGCCGCCAGCAGCGTGAACACGCGGTGGTAATGAGTTTGAAACTGTGAGCCCCAACATGAGCGACCCCACCCGATTCGACTTGGACGACCGCCAACGCGCCATGCTGGCCGAAATGGGTGTGCGCGTGTGGTGGCCCAAAGCCGCTTCTCAGGCGCTTGCCCCTTTGGCCGTTTCACCGGGTGTGGACCCCGCACCCGAATCGCCGCCCGAGCGCCCAGCACGGCCTGGCGTGCCGCCCAAGCGGGTGTTGCCGATCACCGCAGCCCCCTTGGGCGCATTGCCCACAGAGCGCCCACCCTTGCCCCCAGGCTTGGCCGAGATGGATTGGGCGGGCTTGGATGCTGCGGTCAGCGGCTGCAAAGCCTGTGCCCTGTGCGCTTCAGGCAAGCCCCCCATGTTGGGGCTTGGACGAGCCAAAGCCGCGTGGCTGGTCGTGGGGGACCCGCCCAGCGAGCAAGACGAAGAAACGGGGCAGGTTTTTGCTGGCCCTGAAGGCGTGTTGCTGGACAACATGCTGAAGGCGGTGGGCGCAAGGCGCGCAGCTGAGGCAACGACCGGGGCCGTGCCAGGGGATGGCTCGGCCCTGACCGAGGCGCACCTGACGCGTGCGGTCAAGTGCCGCCCCCCGAATGGCCGCAACCCCGAGCCGGGTGAGTTGGCGGTTTGCGCTGGGTATTTGTCACGGCAGGTTGCTTTGGTGCAACCCCAAGTCATCTTGGCCATGGGCCGATTTGCCATTCAGACCTTGTTGGGCAGCACCGAGCCCATGGGCAAGCTGCGTGGCCGCTTGCACGACTACCAAGGGGTGCCGGTGGTGGTGACCTATCCCCCTTCAAGTTTGCTGCGCAACCCCGCAGACAAAGCCAAAGCCTGGGCCGATCTGGTGCTGGCGCTTCAGGTGGTCAAAGGCTGAACACCCACGCAGGGTTTTTTGCAGGAACCCACCCCTGTGGGCGACGGCTTGTGACTTTGTACGTTCTCAGCCGAGGCGGCCCATGGCCTCGCCCATGACGATGGGCCGGGCCGCTGTCCAGTCCTTGTTGAACTGCATCACGCCTTGGGGGAAGAGCATCACCACGGTGGAGCCGAGCAAAAAGCGGCCCATCTCTTCGCCTTGGGCCAAGGCGATGTTGTCCATCTCGTAGGTCCACTCGCGCACCTTGCCGGGGCGCGGCGGGTTGACCACCCCGTGCCACACGGTGGCCATGCTGCCCACAATGGTGGCGCCCACCAGCACCATGACAAACGGGCCGTGCTCGCCTTCAAACACGCAGACCACCCGCTCGTTGCGCGCAAACAAGCCCGGCACGCCGCGTGCGGTGGTCGGGTTGACCGAAAACAAATCGCCCGGCACGTAGATCATGCGGGTCAGGTGCCCTGTACAGGGCATGTGGATGCGGTGGTAGTCGCGTGGGCTCAGGTAAAGGGTGGCAAATTCGCCGTCTTGAAACTGCGCGGCCAATGCGGCGTCACCACCGACCAAGGCGCGTGTGCTGTAGCGGTGGCCCTTGGCTTGGAAGACTTGGTCGCCAGAAATCGGGCCGCATTGGCTGATGGCCCCGTCCACCGGGCTTACAAAATCAGCCGCAGCCAGTGGACGCGCATCGCCCCGCAAGGGGCGCGTGAAAAATTCGTTGAAGCTCTTGTAGCTGGCCGTGTCCGGGTTGGCCGCTTCGCTCATGTTCACGTTGTAGCGCTTGACGAACCAGTTGATGATGCCGGTCGTGGCGCCCCCCCATTGGCTGCTCGCCACCCAGCCTGCAAAGGCGGTCAGGGCTTGTTTTGGAATCATGTATTGCGGCAAAACTGCCAGGCGGTCAGAAAAGGAGCTGGACATAAGAGGCCGCGGGGCGGTTCAAGAGAAGGGCCTGATTTTATCGGGCAGCCG
>CAITSG010000497.1 GCA_903894995.1 uncultured Burkholderiales bacterium | reverse complement strand
CTGCGGCTTTGCACGCGCTGGAGCACCATGTGGACCGCCTAGCGGAAGACCATGCGCTGGCGCAGCGGCTGGCTCAGGGCTTGCAAGGCGTGCCGGGCCTGAGTGTGCGTTCGGCGCAAACCAACATCGTTTTTGTGGATGTGGCCAATGGACGTGGCCCGGCCCTGCTTGAGGATCTGAAAGCCCAGGGCGTTCTGGCCACGGGCTTGATTGGATTGCGCTTTGTGACACACCTCGGAGTGGATGCTGCAGGCATCGACCATGCCATCGATTGCATCCAGCGCTTCATGGCGAATGCATCTGTTCAGGCAAGCCCCACTTCTACCCGAGTAGGTGTTTACTGAAGCCATGCCCGAAACGCAGCAAGTCCTGATGTTCATGCTGGCCGGTGTGCTGCTCAACCTCACCCCAGGGCCGGATGTGCTTTACATCGTCAACCAGTCCTTGCGCGACGGTGTGCGGCGAGGGTTGGTCGCCGCCTGGGGCATCACGGCGGGGTGCTTCGTGCATGTAGCTGCGGCCGCTTTGGGACTGGGGGCCGTTTTGGCCACCTCGGCAGACGCCTTCAACCTGATCAAGTGGATGGGTGCCGCGTACCTGTTGTGGATGGGGGGGCGTCTGTTGTGGCGCACATCCCCAAGCCATGGCGACAGCGCGATGGCCCATGAACAGTCGGTGATGGCCCACTCTGGCCAGCATGTGGGTGGGCTTGCCTCCAAAGAGGCGAGCGGTTTGCTGGCTGTGTTCTTTGGCGCTTTTGCCACCAACGCCCTGAACCCGAAAGTAGCGCTCTTTTTTCTGGCCTTTGTGCCGCAATTCATCCCAGCGCAAGCCGCCGACCCAGCCTGGTCTTTCGTGCTCTTGGGCTGCTTGTTCAATCTCAACAGTTTGCTGGTGTGCATGGGCTGGGCCTTGGCCGCCTCTTGGCTGGCTCACCGGGCCCAAGGCATGCAGCGCGTCATGCACCACATGAACCGGCTGGCCGGTTTGCTGTTTGTCGGCTTTGGTCTGAAGCTCGCCTTGACCGACGCGCCTTCGCGCTGAATTTTTCTACGAACCCCATCATCCGAGAGGAAACCTTCCATGCCCATCACCCCTCATGAAGCGCTGCAACGCACCATCGAGCACCGCGAAATTTTTCACGACGAGATGCTCCACCTCATGCGCATGATCATGAATGGTGAGTTGTCGCCGGTCATGACGGCGGCGCTCATCACCGGCCTGCGCGTGAAGAAGGAAACCATTGGCGAGATCACCGCTGCCGCGCAGGTCATGCGGGAGTTTTCGACCAAGGTGCACGTGCCCGACCCCTCGCACCTGGTGGACATCGTGGGCACGGGGGGCGATGGGGCCCACACCTTCAACATCTCGACCTGCGCGATGTTTGTGGCTGCGGCTGCTGGGGCCAAAACCGCCAAACACGGTGGGCGCAGCGTCAGCAGCAAGTCCGGCAGCGCCGATGTGGTCGAGGCACTGGGCGGCAACATTAACCTGTCGCCAGAGCAGATCGCGCGTTCGATCGAAGAGGTGGGCATCGGCTTCATGTTTGCGCCCAACCACCACCCGGCCATGAAAAACGTGGCCCCGGTGCGCAAAGAGTTGGGTGTCCGCACCATTTTCAACATCCTCGGACCCCTGACCAACCCGGCCAGCGCACCGAACATCTTGATGGGCGTGTTCCACTCCGACCTGGTGGGCATTCAGGTGCGTGCCCTGCAACGCTTGGGGGCTGAGCATGCGGTGGTGGTTTATGGCCGCGACGGCATGGACGAAATCAGCCTGGGCGCGGCCACTTTGGTGGGGGAGCTTAAAAACGGCCAGATCACCGAATACGAAATTCACCCCGAGGACTTTGGTCTGACCATGGCCAGCAACCGGGCCCTGAGAGTGGACACCCCCGAGCAATCCATGGCCATGCTGCGGGGTGTGCTGGACAATGAGGCCAGCGCGGCCCGTGACATCGTCATGATCAATGCAGGCGCTGCTTTGTATGCCGCCAATGTGGCCAGCAGCATTGCCGATGGTCTGGCGCGTGCCCGTGTGGCCATCGAGTCGGGTGCTGCCAAAGCCAAGCTGGCGCAGTTTGTGGCTTTTGGCCAGAAGGCGACTTGAGCCATTTCAAAAAACGGTGCCACCGAGCCCGCACAGAAAGAAAATCATGAGTGACATCTTGGACAAAATCGTCGCGGTCAAGCGCGAAGAAGTGGCGGCGGCCCTGAGGCAAAAATCGCTGGCCGTGGTGCGCGCCGATGCCGAAAGCCGCGTGCTGACCCGTGACTTCGAAGGCGCGATGCGTGCCAAGATCGCCGCAGGCCAGGCCGCTGTGATCGCCGAAATCAAGAAGGCCAGCCCGTCTAAAGGCGTGCTGCGGGCCGACTTCATCCCGGCCGACATCGCCCAAAGTTACGCCGAGTTCGGGGCGGCTTGCCTGTCGGTGTTGACGGATAAGCACTTCTTTCAGGGCAGTGTGGATTACCTCAAGCAAGCCCGCGCCAGTTGTGACCTGCCGGTG
>CAITSG010000496.1 GCA_903894995.1 uncultured Burkholderiales bacterium | reverse complement strand
TGACCGCCACCCATCTCAACCCACTCGTTCACGGCATTTTTGACCCCGCTACTTGGACCGTCACTTATGTGGTTTACGAAAAACCCGGTTCAGTTTGCGCCATCATCGACTCGGTGTTGGACTACGACCCCAAGTCTGGCCGCACCAGCCACAAGTCAGCGGACAAGGTGATCGAGTTTGTCAAAGCCAACGATCTGAAGGTGGCCTGGATTCTGGAAACCCATGCCCACGCGGACCACCTGAGCGCCGCCCCTTATCTGAAACAGCACTTGGGTGGTCAAACCGCCATCGGTGACCACATTGGTGGCGTGCAAAAAGTGTTCAAGGGCATCTTCAACATGGAAGAAAGCTTCAAGCCTGACGGTTCGCAGTTCGACCATCTGTTCGCTGAGGGCGATACCATCACCATGGGCAACCTGACAGGTCACACCCTGTATGTGCCAGGTCACACACCCGCTTGTGTGGCTTATCAGTTTGGCGATGCCGTCTTTGTGGGCGACACCTTGTTCATGCCCGATGTGGGCACCGCACGCTGCGATTTTCCTGGTGGCGACGCCAAAACCTTGTATGCCTCGACGCGCAAAATTTTGAGCTTGCCACCCGCTACCCGTTTGTTCATGTGCCATGACTACCCGCCCAATGGCCGCCCGGTGAATTTCGAAACCACGGTGGCCGAGCAAAAAGCCAAGAACATCCATGTGCACGACGGCATCGGCGAAGCCGAGTTTGTCGAGATGCGGACAAAGCGAGACGCCACGTTGGAAATGCCGGTGCTGATCTTGCCTGCGGTGCAAATCAACATCCGCGCGGGTGAGTTGCCACCTAAAGAAGACAACGGCATTTCTTACGTCAAAATTCCTTTGAACGCGCTTTGAAGATCCTGTCACCATGACTGGCTTCTCCAACCCCCAAGAGATGTGGAACAAGCGCTTTTCAAGCCCCGACTATGTGTTTGGCGAGGAGCCTAATGCGTTCTTGACATCACAAGCCGAACGTATAGGCAAGGGCCATGCACTCGCCCTTGCCGACGGCGAAGGGCGCAATAGCGTTTGGTTGGCCCAGCAAGGCTTCACCGTGGATGCCTTTGACTTTTCTGCCCCTGCTATTGAAAAAGCCAACGCCTTGGCTGCCAAGCACGGCGTGAACGTGAATTTCAACTGCAGTGCTTGGCAGGCTTTTGATTGGAAAATCGCGAACTACGATTTGGTAGCAGGCATTTTTTTCCAATTCGCTACGCCCGATGAACGTACACAGTTGTTTGAAAAAATCAAGCAGAGCTTGAAACCGGGCGGTGTGGTGTTGATTCAGGGCTATGGCAAAAACCAACTGAGCTACAACACCGGTGGTCCTGGCAAGTTAGACCATCTTTACGACGAAGACCTGCTGCGCCAAGCATTTGCAGGCTTCGACATTCAGGTGTGTGAAACCTATGAAACCACTATCCATGAAGGCGCAGGCCACAGCGGCATGTCGGCCTTGGTCGGCTTTGTCGCGAGGAAACCATGACTGATAACACGGTTCAAAAAATGCATTTGGTCTGTCCTCACTGCAACGCCACCAACCGCTTGCCTTCAGACAAGCTGCAAGCCGAACTGAACTGTGGCCAATGTCATGCTTCATTGCTGGGCCCACTTCATGGGGCGATGCCGGCTACCGATGTAGCGCGTTGGCTCAGCGCTGCATTGTTCAGGACTTCAACAGACCCACAACCCATGAAAGGTAAATCATGACTAAAAACGTAGGCGGAATCGACCGCATGCTTCGCATCGTGGCTGGTTTGGTGCTGATCATTTTGGCAGCGGCAGGCATCATTGGCCCTTGGGGCTGGCTGGGCGTCATTGTGCTAGCAACCGGTGTGGTGGGCATTTGCATGCCCTACAAACTATTTGGTTTCAGCACCTGTGCTTTGAAAACCAACACCGAAATCCTTAACAAAGGTGATAGCCATGGACGCTCTTGACCCGCTTTTGTTGGCACGCTTGCAATTTGCCGCCAACATCACGTTCCACATTTTGTTCCCCACCATCAGCATCGCCATGGGGTGGTTTTTGTTGTTTTTCAAAACACGATTCGTGTCCACGGGTGCGCAGCATTGGATGGACGCTTACCAGTTTTGGGTGAAGATTTTTGCGCTGACCTTTGCCTTGGGTGTCGTTAGCGGCATCACCATGAGTTTTCAGTTTGGCACCAATTGGCCAGGCTTTATGAACACGGTGGGCAATGTGGCAGGACCCTTGCTCGCCTATGAAGTTCTCACGGCCTTTTTCTTGGAAGCCACTTTCCTCGGCATCATGTTGTTTGGCCGGGGACGCGTGAGCGAAAGGGTGCACACCTTGGCCACTTGGCTGGTGGCCTTGGGCACCACCGCTTCGGCGTTTTGGATTTTGGCGCTCAACTCCTGGATGCACACGCCTGCCGGCTTTGAGATGATCAATGGGCAAGCCCATGTGACCAGCTGGTTTGAGGTCATCTTCAACCCCTCCTTCCCTTACCGCATGACGCACATGTTGCTGGCTTCTGGCTTAACGGGTTCGTTTTTGCTGGCGGGCATCAGCGCATACCGCTGGCTCAAAAAAGATCGCGCACAAGACGTGATGGCCTCTTTGCGCACCGGTGTGATGGTGGCTGCGGTGTTGATTCCAGTGCAAATCATGGTGGGCGACTTGCATGGCCTGAACACCTTGAAATACCAACCCGCCAAATTGGCTGCGATGGAAGGCATTTGGGAAACACAGAAGGGTGTCCCTGCGGTCTTGTTCGCCATCCCTGACCAGGCCACACAATCCAATTTGTATGAAATTTCCATTCCAAAGTTGGCGTCGTTCTACTTGACCCACGACTGGAATGGCGAGGTCAAAGGCATCAAAGAGTTTGGCGACCAGCACCCGCCAGTAGGGCCGGTGTTTTGGGCGTTCCGCATCATGGTCGGCATGGGGCTGTTGATGATGGCGGTCAGCTGGTTTGCCAGTTACGAACTGAAATTCAAGTCAAGCCTGTCCAAAGGCACCGCCATGGTGTTGGTGGCCATGACCTTCGCCGGTTGGGTGGCCTTGATCTCGGGTTGGTACGTCACAGAAATTGGTCGGCAACCCTGGTTGGTGCATGGGGTGCTGACCACAGCGCAAGCCGCCTCGCAAGTCCCGGCGGGCAACATCGCACTTTCTTTGGCGATGTATCTGACCTTGTATGTGGCCTTGCTGAGTGCCTATGTGTCGGTGGTTTTTTACCTCGCCAAAAAGGCTGTGGACGGCGGCCATGAGCCCTTGACCGATTTGAAAGGAATGCGTCATGCATGAATTGGGTGTGGACTTGATGAGCCCAGCGGGTTGGCTGCCTTTGGTGTTTGCCTTGGTCATGGCCTTGTCCATGTTGGCTTATGTCATCTTGGACGGCTACGACTTGGGCGTGGGTGCACTGCTTGACAGCGCCGATTCTGTGGACCAAAAAGACATCATGATTGCCAGTATTGGTCCTTTTTGGGACGCCAATGAAACTTGGTTGGTGCTGGGTGTGGGCGTGTTGTTGGTGGGTTTTCCCATGGCGCACGGCGTGATCTTGGGCGCTTTGTACCTGCCTGTGGCACTCATGCTGGTCGCGCTGTCTTTGCGCGGCGTAGCGTTTGATTTTCGGGTCAAGGCCAAAGCGCACCACCGCCCGCTGTGGGACAAAACCTTTTACATTGGCTCTTTGCTAGCCTCCTGGTCGCAAGGTTTCATGTTGGGCCAACTCATCACAGGCTTTCAGCAAGATACAGCAGCTTATTTCTTCAGCGCCTTGATTGGTTTTTGCTTGGTGTTTGCTTACCGCTTGTTGGGCGCTGGCTGGCTGATCATGAAAACCGAAGGCGCTTTGCAATTGCGGGCTGTCGAATGGGCCAAAAACAGCTTGTGGCTGACCGCAGCCGGTGTATTGGCTATTTCTGTAGCAACACCGTTGGTAAGCCCACGCATCTTCGATAAATGGTTCAGCTTCCCGAATTTGCTCATGCTGCTGCCTATCCCTGTCATGACCTTGGCCTTGTTTGTGGTCATTCGGCGCAGCTTGTCCAGGTTGCCCACGCGCTTTGCGCAGGGTAACCAATATGGGGCAGGCGTTCCGTTTGCCTGCTCAGTGGGTGTCTTCATGCTCTCTTTTTACGGCTTGGCCTACAGCCTGTTCCCATGGCTGGTGATTGACAAGATCAACATCTGGCAAGCCGCCAGTTCACCGGAGGCCTTGCTGGTGATCTTTTACGGTGTGGTGGTGGTGTTGCCCGTCATCATTGCTTACACCGTTTTCGCATACCGTGTGTTTTGGGGCAAGTCCACCCAACTGCGCTACTGATTTTGAAAGACAGAAATGGCTTACACCGAAAAATTTCAACACTTAGCTGATGTCGCCATGAGCGAAGTGGCCAGCGTGTTACCCGAACAAGTCAACAACTTGCTGGCACAGGGTGCGGTCGCATTAGACATCCGCGATAGAGAAGAGCATGACGCTGACCACATGGTGGGCGCCCTGCACGTCAGCCGAGGAAAATTAGAGATGAATATCGAAGGGGTGATTCCCGACTTCAACACCGTGGTCTTGTGCTACTGCAATGCCAACAACCGAGGGGCTTTGTCGGCCAACACTTTGCGCCAAATGGGCTATGTCAATGCCAAATACATTGCAGGTGGATTGAAAGCCTATAGGGCTTTGAACTGACAGCGATTTCTGAGATACCGCGCATCAACCCATCAAGGAATTCAATGGCAAAAGCAATTTTTCAATTTGGAGAGCAACTTCCAGGATTTAACGTGCCGGTACTGAATGAACGTGCAGTGAGGGCCGCTGCAGGCATTTTGTTTTTCTTCGCGATGGTCACATTCATGAATGCCATGCTGCTTGGAAACTTTCAACCCACGCGTGTGTTTGTGATCGCGTTTTTGATTGACTTCACGCTGCGGATTTTCGTGAACCCGAAGTTTTCTCCCAGCCTAATTTTGGGGCAGTGGATGGTTCGCAAGCAAGAGCCCGAGTATGTGGGTGCGCCACAAAAACGATTTGCGTGGGCCATTGGTTTTGCGATGGCATTACTGATGCTGTACTTGATTGTCATCAAGGGCGTGATTGGCCCCATCAACATGTTGGTGTGTGGCACCTGCCTGTTGTTACTTTTCTTTGAGTCTTCATTTGGCATTTGTATTGGCTGCAAGCTTTATGACATGTTCAGCAAAAACAAGGTCGAACTTTGCCCTGGCAACGTGTGTAGCTTCAATCCGCCCCTTGGCGCAGGTGGTACATGGGTGCAGGGGGCAGTGTTGGCCGTTTTCTTGGTGGCTGTTTTCAATGTGGCGGGCTGGGTGTATGGTCATTCCGCATCACACCAGGTGATTTCGGGCGAAGGGGCTTCTACTGGGCCACATGACCCTGCTGAAGCCGAGCGCTGCAAAGTGCCCGAATTTGCCAAAAAAATCGGACACGAGCAGCAATGGAAATTGCACAACGGATGTCAGTAAAAGGAGTATCTGTGTCAGTCAATCAAATTCAAGTTCATGTTGAAAACATCAAGTGCGGTGGCTGTGAGAAGTCCATCATCAAAGGGTTGAGCTCAATTGGTGGCCTGTCCAACATCGTGATTGACCGCGACCAGCAGTTGATCAGTGTGACCGCGGATGCGTCCTTTCGGGAGGCCCTGGTTTCAAAACTCAAATCGATGGGCTATCCAGAGCAGGGCAGCGTTAGCGGATTGGGTGCAGGGCTTGCCAATGCCAAGTCATTTGTCAGTTGTGCAATTGGCCGCGTTTCCTGAGTTGCGCCAAGGTACCAAGTTGGTCCATTGATTTAGGCGGTGTTGCATGCACGCACAGAGCAACCTTGCCAAAAGTTAAAGGCTTACAATATAAGTAAAGCCTGATGTATCTCAAGTTTTCATACCTTTGAAAATTTACGTTGATTCAACATAAATTGAATTTTTAAACTGGAAATTGGCATTTATGGATTTCACTGTCAGCGTGCTCTTGGGCACTTTTATCTTGTCGATTGCAGCGCTCTTTGTCTTCATTTGGTCCTTGTCAAATGGTCTGTTTGGTGATGGTTTCCAAGCAGCGACTGAGATCTTTGTGCCCAATGAACTGGGCAGGGTCGAGGACCCTGCGGCGACGGCGGCGCAAATCAAAGGTCTGCAGCAGGCCACAGGAACGGCGAGAGAAGGGGATAGCGCCGTCAGTGAGAGCGATGCGAAAGCACGCGACGACGCCGACAAATCAACCTCTTTGGTTGTGGGTGTCTGCTTGACCCTGGCGGTGGTTTGGCTGGTGCTGGCATCGGTGGCTGGCTTGATCTCGTCCATCAAGATGCATGAACCTGACTGGTGGGTTCAGTACGGATGGATCACGTTCGGCCGCATTCGGCCCATCCACCTCAACATGGTTGCATATGGATGGTGTTCCTTGGCCGGTATCGGCGTGGCCATCTGGTTGATACCTCGCTTGCTCAAAACTGAACTGGTCGGTGCCAAGTACGCATTGGTAGGCGGAGCCCTCTGGACCATTGGCGTTTTTGCAGGAACGGTTGCAATCGCCATGGGTTATTCCGACGGTCTTGAGTGGCTAGAGTATCCGTGGCAGATAGACATTTTGCTGGTCATCGGTGGGGCCTTGGTCGGCGTCCCTTTATGGCTGACGCTTCTTAACCGCAAGGTTAAACACCTCTATGTTTCTGTTTGGTACATCGGTGCAGGTTTGCTGTGGTTCCCTATCTTGTTCCTTATCGCCAACTGGCCAGCTTTGCATTTTGGAGTCCAGCAGGCCACCATGAATTGGTGGTTTGGGCACAACGTTTTGGGGCTTTGGTTCACGCCAATTGGTTTGGCGGCATCCTACTATTTCATTCCCAAAATCATTGGCAAGCCCATTCACTCCTACAACTTGTCACTTCTTGGTTTCTGGAGTCTTGCTTTCTTTTACAGCCAAGTCGGCGGGCATCACCTCATCGGCGGGCCAGTGCCTTCTTGGCTCATCACGATATCCATTGTTCAAAGCATGATGATGGTGATCCCCGTTTTCGCTGTCGCGGTCAATCAGCACATGACAGTATTGGGTAATTTTCGAGCGCTTGCCTACTCGCCCACACTGCGATTCATCGTTTTGGGCGCCATGATGTACACAGCTGCTTCTGTTCAGGGCTCATTGGAAGCGCTGCGTGCGGTCAACACGATCACACACTTTACCCATTACACGGTGGCTCATGCCCATCTGGGGCTCTATGGGTTTTTCTCGATGGTCATGTTCGGGTCCATCTACTTCATCATGCCGCGCGTGATGAACTGGGAGTGGCCTTATCCCAAACTCATCTCGCTGCATTTTTGGCTGGTGCTCGTGGGTTTCGCCATCTATTTCATCTGGTTGAGTATTGGCGGTTGGTTGCAAGGTCTGGCCATGCTCGATGAGAAGACACCATTTATGGAGTCGGTTGCGCTGACATTGCCCTATCTGAAAGCTCGCTCCATTGGTGGGGGATTGATGACCTTGGGACATCTGGTGTTCGCAGTTCACTTCTTTGCCATGGGTTGGAAATTCGGTCCACGAAGGCTTGGGGCTGCACTGCTGGGCACGTCCTTATTGAAACGATTGAACGCTAAGGGAGTTGCAGCATGAGCGCCGGCAAGAGCTTCTGGGAAATGGATGAAATGCGCATCATCACCGGCGCCATGGTGATCCTTGGTGGCGCGACCGCCTTGCTGGTGGTCATGCCCTATATGCTGCTGAAGGAAGTGCCGCCACCTGCTGCACTTAAGCCTTACTCCGATATTCAGCTGGTTGGACGCCAGTCTTATATTTCCAACGGTTGTGTGTATTGCCACTCTCAACAGCCCAGAGATATTGCACAAGCGCCTGACTTCAAGCGTGGTTGGGGACGAGCGTCTGTCGCGGGCGACTACGCCTATGACACGCCGCATTTGTTGGGCACCATGCGTACGGGTCCAGACTTGATGAACATTGGGGCGAGACAGCCCAGTAAGGATTGGCAATTAGGCCACCTCTATCAGCCACGCGCTTATACGCCAGGCTCCATCATGCCCTCCTACCCCTACCTTTTTGAGGTTCGTCAGGGCGAAGCGAAAGCGAATGAAACCGTGGTGAACCTGCCGCCATCGTTTGCAAAACCTGGCCAGGTGGTCGTCGCCCGTCCTGAAGCGCTTGCACTGGTGGAGTATCTGCTTGCGATGGATCGAACCTATCCGGCACTGGCCCCACTGGCCCCAGCCACAGATCGGAAGAAATGATGAACCAACACAAACCTGACGATGCGCCTGAAAAGTCGCCTCAGCGCCAGCGCGAACTTCCAGATCCAGATGAAGGCGTTCGTCCTTTGCCGTGGTTTTTAACCATGTTCTTAGGTGCTATGGCAATGTGGGGAGCCTTCTACATTTACAGTACACCGTCGGGTGAAGAGTCCTCCTACGGTGACCAGCGCACGACGGCTTCCTTGCGTCCGCCTGAAGTCGCGTCCAATGCTGCGCAAAAGGTCGACGGTAAACAGATCTACACTGGTAAATGTGCGGCTTGCCACCAGGCAACTGGCCTGGGGATTCCTGGGGTCTTTCCACCGCTTGCCGGGTCCGAATGGGTGATCGGCGACGAAAAAATTCTGACCTCTATCATGTTGCACGGCGTAAATGGCGAGATGGAGGTGAAGGGCACGGTTTACAAAGGTGCCATGCCAGCCTGGAAGAGCCTGAGCGATGCCGATTTGGCTGCCGTGATGAGTTACATCCGAAGTGACTGGGGCAACAAGTCTGCAGAGATCGAGCCAGGCACCGTCGCGGCTCAACGCGATGCAACAAAGTCAAGGACGGAGCCCTACAAAGGTGGCCAAGAACTCAAGTCTGGCGGCTGAGGGCCTCACCTCCGGTGCTGTCTTGTCGAAGACATTCTTGGCCAGCACAGTTGTTCTGGCTCTTGGCTTGATTGTTTTACTGCAAGCCACCGCGCAAGGTAACGCCTTCACCACCGAGACTCTTCGGCGCACCGAGGTTGCCAACACACCATCCCTCGTTCCTGAGCTGTCTGTCTACGACGCAGACGGCAAACAAAGCACCCTGCGACAGCTGCTTGCCGACGGTGACAAGGTTTGGATTGTGGACTTTGTCTACACACGTTGCCAAACGATTTGCACCACGCTTGGCACGGTTTTCCAGCAGCTTCAGCATCAAATTCAACTGCGCAGGCTCGATGACAAGCTTGGGCTGTTATCGGTGAGCTTCGATCCTGCCCACGACACCCCTGATGCGCTTGGGATTTACCGAGACCGAATGCGCATGGACCCGGCCATTTGGCGCGTTGTTAGCCTTAACTCGCCGCTTGACAGGCGGCAGTTGCTGGATGCCTTTGGCATCATCGTTATTCCGGCACCGCTCGGCGAGTTCGAACACAATGCCGCACTGCATCTGGTGAGCGGATCAGGCCGACTATTTCGCATCGTCGATTACGACGATGCCACAGTCGCCCTGGACATTGCACTGGCCACTGCGCCATGAGGCCTAAGGGGTTTCCTCCGTTTGCCCTATGGATCGGGCTGACCCTGTGTCTGGTCAGCAGCGCATTGTCGATACCACCCGGGCGCAGCCTGATTGAACAGAGTATGGCCTGGCATATGGTGATCCAAATGCCCATGCTTTTTGCAAGCGGCTGGTTTTTGATGGGTGGCGTTTGGGATTTCTCGAAAACATCACCAGGAAGTTGGAACCAGTTTGGGTTAACGGGCTTCATCGCCGCCCAGTTCATCATCACTTATTGGATGCTGCCCATATCCATCGACCGAGCAGTCGTGATGCCCCAAGTGGATGTGTTGAAAGTTCTGTCTTTGATCGCCAGCGGTGCGCTGATCCAAACATCCGTGAGCCGTTCACCCGCCGTGTTGCAGCTATTTTTCGTGGGTTACATCGTCTCGATGTTGATCTCAACGGGTGTATACCTTGCCACCACTGAAAGACGACTCTGCAATGCGTACTCCTTGGAAAGTCAACTCAGCGCAGGCTATGGTGTCGTTGCAATTGGTGTTGCGCTGGCTTGCGCATGGGCTTATCGGATTAACCGGCTTAAACCCAAGACTGAAGACCGGATCGAAGGTTTTTAATCGCTTCCGCCGCTGGGTGCCGTGCGTTCAATTGGACTGACAGCAAAAAGCCAACCACCACCCGTACCTACATTGCCACTGC
Source organism: uncultured Burkholderiales bacterium (assembly GCA_903894995.1). Taxonomy (GTDB): domain Bacteria; phylum Pseudomonadota; class Gammaproteobacteria; order Burkholderiales; family Burkholderiaceae_C; genus Limnohabitans_A. Next base: position 1,937 of record CAITSG010000496.1, on the reverse strand, counting down.
GGGCATGTATGCCGAGGTTTTTGTCGGAGGTCTTGCAGCCATTCAGCGACAATATTCGTCTTGACTGATATTATCTGACGAAGTGGAGACCCCATGCGCTTAAGCACCTTTGCCCTTTCAGCCGCCACGGCAGGCAGCTTGTTGCTGGCCTCAGCTGTCCACGCTGACAACAAGGCCATCGCCACCGACGAAATGGAGGCCTATCTGGAGTTTGTGGATTACGGCGGCGGTGTGATTTTTGCTGAACAAATTCCGAAAGACGACTGGCCCAAGTTCTTGGTAATTGATGCGCGTGACCCGGCGCAATTTGCCAGGGGGCACATCCCTGGCTCGGTCAACATGGACTGGCGACAGGTGCTGGCCAAGCGCAACACCATCCCCAAAAACAAGCCTGTGCTCATTTATTGCAATACCGGTTCGCTGTCGGCCCAAGCCGGCTTTGCGCTGCGCGTCGCAGGATGGGACAACGTGCGCATCTTGCAAGGCGGCATGACTGAGTGGCAGGCCAAGGGCGGCTTTGATGCGGCGGCCAAAGCCGCAGGGCCAGCCAAGCATTGAGGCCTGTGGTTTTGGGCCATGCATGGCCAAGACCTTGAGGGCTTGCGATGGATCAATTTTGTCGATTTCACGACCGCAATTGTCACTATGCCATTCATTGCGATAACTCATGCCCAATACCTGCTGGGGTATGTACAGTTGACCCTCTCGATTGAATAAATCTCTCGATTTCGAAAACCGATAGTCAACCTCAAAGGAAACCCGCTATGTCCATGCCCCTCATCAACGAAGCCGCTCCCGCCTTCAGCGCCAACACCACCCACGGCCCCCGAAGCCTCGCCGATTACAAAGGCAAATGGCTCATCTTGTTCTCGCACCCCGCCGACTTCACGCCTGTTTGCACCACCGAATTCATCGGTTTTGCCAAGCGTGCCGAGTTGTTCAAGAGCATGAACTGCGAACTGCTTGGCCTGTCGATCGACAGCATTTACTCGCACTTGGCCTGGATGCAAAGCATTCAGAACAACTTTGGTGTGGAGATTCCCTTCCCCATCATCGACGACATCAAGATGGAAGTGGCCCAAGCCTACGGCATGATCCACCCCGGCGCTGCTGACACCCAGGCCGTGCGTGCCACCTTCTTCATTGACCCCGAAGGCAAGCTGCGCGCCATGGTGTACTACCCCATGAGCAACGGCCGCTCGATCGAAGAGTTTGTGCGTTTGTTGCAAGCCATGCAGACCAGCGATGCCCACAAGATCGCCACCCCCGAAGGCTGGACGCCCGGTTGCGACGTGATCGTGCCGCCACCCAAAACGCCCGAAGCTATTGCCAAGCGCAAAGGCGAGGGTTACGCCATGAAGGATTGGTATTTCTCGACCAAATCCCTGTAAATTCAAGCTTGCCCCCTTGCCGCGCAGCGGTAAGGGGTGCCAAGACCTTGCGGTTGCTCTTCCCAATCATTTGTCAGTTGCACGATGGACCGCGTCGCCTGATAGGCTGGGTGCTTCGCTCAAAACGCGATCTTTTCTGCTTCCAGATAGGCCAGGCTGACATACTTGCCGATGTTGCCATCAAAGCCTTGCATGGTCTTGGCCCTAGAGGCCACGCGAGGATCTTTCAGAACAGCGGTTTTTGCATCGGCTTCTGATTTGCTCTCTTCCACTGCCTTGAGGCAAGGCTCCCAAATGCCTGCCATGAAATCGCCGTACGTCTTGAGCAAGTCCTTACTGCCCAAGCCGTGGCCAGGCACCCAGATTTGTTCGCCCGTGGCTGCCATCAGCGCTTTGTAATATTTAAAGGTGCCCGCAAAGGAGCCTTCGTCCATGTTGGCAATGCGGTTGGTCATGGCAATGTCGCCCACTGCCGTCAGTTTGTCCTGCACGACCTCCACACACAAGTCAGACGGCGTGTGGGCCGTTCCATAGTGGTGCATGCGA
>CAITSG010000495.1 GCA_903894995.1 uncultured Burkholderiales bacterium | reverse complement strand
GGCACGGGCGGGTTTACGGGGGCGAATGCGGTTGAGAATAATTATTTGAGTCATGCAGAGGCAACAGTCCGAGCTGCGCTCAAGGACAAGCAGGCCAAGGGCACGCTTAGTGCAGAGGAGCAGCAAAAACTCACGAACTTAGAGGTGCTGGACATTGCGAGGGACTTGGCGCTCAAGGAGGCTTGCAAGACGCCAGGTGATCCCTGCAACGCGGCGCGTAGAGACTTGAATGCGGCAATTGGCAGCTATGCAGCGTCAGGCGGTACCAACAATGCACGCCTAAGCACAACAGGCAACCAGTCGGTGACAGCGGAGCTAAACCAGAACGTAGCGCTGTCTAACGATCCAACGCTTGCACAGCAGACGCTGTGGGATAGCTTTAAGGAGTTTGCAGTGCCGCAGGCTGCGGGGTATGTTGGTGGTGCAGTGCTGGGCAAGTTCATAGGAGAAGCGCAGGCGGTTTATGCGGCGATTAAGGCGGAGTCGGGGGCGGTGGGTGCGGCGACAGGAACCAAGTTGCCAGTGGCCACGGACGCTACGGCGACGAGCCCATACAGTAGCAGTGGAACGAGCTATGGCAAAACTACGCTCACGGATGTCAATGGGAAGCCGATTCCAACGCAAGCAACGGTGCCTGGTGGTAGGGTGTTGGATAATGGGGCAAATGGGGGAACGGCTACTGGCACCGTGTTTGATTCGATCAAGGCTACACAGCCCACCTATCCAGGTTCGGCAATACCCCGTTCTTTCGAGATGACGCTGCCCAATGGGCAAAGTGTTTGGGTAGCAGGAAACGCAACAGAGCACATGGCTGAATTTGCGCAAATGAAAGCTGTCAATTTCACACCGGAAGCGGTCAGATTGGCTTCGCAAGAGCAGTTGGCTAGCCTACAGGGAGCGGTTAACACGGCAACTCAGAATGGCGTTACATACAACCAAATACTGAATGTCGGTGGATGGGAACTTAAATTTGCACCGCCGAGACAACCGGGGCAGTTGCCCTCTTTGATTCATGCGTTGCAGAAGAACTGAGGTGAACGATATGAAAATTGAATTTGAACAACCCCTCGGTCTTGCTCTAGAGGTAATCGAGACGGATGAGCATGTCCCATCGATGCGTGCCAATGTACAGATTGTTGTGGCTCAGTTTCAGAGCACATCCAAATACGAAGGCACGTTTTGGATCGAATGCACAACTTGGGACAGCTTCGTGAAATCTCTCCACGGGCCATTTGAGGAAGCAGTGGCGCTACGAGATATAAGCGGATGTTTTGTGATTGCACTTCAAGAAATAGACGGACGCTTAACGTTTGCATGGGAGTTTGCTAAAGCGGATGTTGGTGGCAATCGGCAAGTGAAAATCGCCTTCACGTCGGCTATCAATGACGACGTGCTATCGAAAATCAGAAATGAATTCTTGGAGTTCCCTGCGTGGTGGTAACGGTGTTCCGTCGGTGACTCCGTGAGGATGGGATCGTTATTTCCTGCTGATGTTTTAAAGCCAGGCGCTGCGGGGTAACTTTGCTTGCGCAAAATTAACATAACGGTGTCATGTTCAAGTGTTGTCATGTTGTCATGTTGTCATGTCCAAGTGTCCGCAACAGTTTTCATGTGGAATTTCAACCCCTGTTTTTTCAAAGATCAGACTTTCGGGGCTGGTCTTTGATAGGGTTGCGGCACTTTTTGGTTTTGCGCTGTGCCTGTTTTTTGCACAAAAGCTGCCACTCGCGCAGGCATTGCCCCTGCCCCTTGCGGACAGTGCTGTTGGAGTTGATTTGAAGTCTGGCTCGGACTGGTCTACCTCCTGATCCAGTAGCCGCGCATCAAACCCGCCAGGGCTTGCACTGGCGTCACTTCCTTGATTGGCATTTGCCGGATGTCGGTTGGCCTGAGCCCTGCAAAGTGTTCGGTTGGCGTAAGCCCGTGAAGGTTCTGGTGGGGTCTGGCGTGGTTGTAGAAGGCTCTGAATTCATCAAACGCGCTTTGCAATGCACCGCCGCTGGGTATGACCAGTTGCCTGAGCAGCGGTTTAAGCGTTCCGAATAAACGCTCGATCCGGCCGTTTTGCCAAGGCGCATGCTTTTGGGTGGTCTGGTGGTGGATGCCAGCGATCTTCAGGAAGGTGTTGAACAGCCAGCTGTTGAAAACCGCTTCGTTGTCGGTGCGCAGTTTGCGGGGCTTGCCGTGCTGGGCAATGGCCAGGCACAAATGCCCCAGCATGGACCAACTGCATCGTCGACTGAGCATTTGCAGGCGCAACGC
>CAITSG010000494.1 GCA_903894995.1 uncultured Burkholderiales bacterium | reverse complement strand
GTGTGGTGCATTTGCTCAAGCCCACAGGCCAGTTGCTGATGCTCGTGAAACCCCAGTTTGAATTGCAACCCGGTCAGGTGGGCAAGGGCGGCATCGTGAAAGACGACTCGCATTTTCCCTTCATCGAGAACCGTGTGCGCATGGCTTTGACCGAATTGGGCATGCAAGTGACGGCGTGGCTGGACAGCCCGATCGAGGGCGGCGATGGCAACCACGAGTTTTTTGTGCAAGCCTGCTGGCCTGATCCTGCTGCGGTGCTGCCTGCGCGCGAGGCCACACGCGTGGCCCACGAGGCCGATCTGGCCGCCAAGGCCTATGCCAAGGCCAACGACTATTGAATTTTTGAAGGTGTTGTGATGTCTGGTTTGAAGCTGCCCATCAGCCTGGAATTTTTTCCACCCAAAACGCCCGAGGGCGCAGAAAAATTGCGTGGCGTGCGCGAGAAACTCTACGCCCTGAAACCCGAATTTTGCTCGGTCACTTACGGTGCCGGCGGCTCGACGCAAGAGGGCACTTTTTCCACCGTGAGCGCCATCCTGAGCGAGGGCGTTGCAGCCGCTTCGCACTTTTCGTGCATTGGCGCGACCAAGGCTTCGGTGCGCGAAGAGCTGGCCACACTCAAGGCCATGGGTGTCAAGCGCCTGGTGGCATTGCGCGGCGACTTGCCCAGCGGTTATGGCGCAGGTGGTGAGTTCCATTACGCCAGCGATCTGGTGGCCTTTATTCGGGCCGAGACGGGTGACGACTTCCATATTGAAGTGGCGGCCTACCCCGAGATTCACCCGCAGGCCAAGTCGCCCGAAGCCGACTTGCAGGCTTTTGCCACCAAGGTCAAGGCCGGTGCCAACTCGGCCATCACGCAATATTTTTACAACAGCGACGCCTACTTCCGCTTTGTAGACGATGCCTACAAACTCGGTGTGGACGTGCCCGTGGTGCCCGGCATCATGCCCATCACCAGCTCCTCGCAGCTGCTGCGTTTTTCTGATGCGTGTGGCGCAGAAATCCCGCGCTGGATCAGGCTGCGTTTGCAAGGCTATGGCGATGATGTGGAGTCCATCAAGGCCTTTGGCCTGGATGTGGTGAGCGACCTGTGTGAACAACTCATGAACGGCGGCGTGCCCGCCATTCACTTCTACACCATGAACCAAAGCGCCTCCACCACCGAGATTGTGCGCCGCTGCAATCTCTAAAAGCGCCAGCCTCAGTGCGAGTGCCTCTCTGTGGGAGTCCTGCCCAGGGGCGATGCGGGTTTGTCTGTTGTGGGAGCCCCGCCCCCGGGGCGATGGGGGGTGATCTGCAAGGCTTGATCGCGACGAGGGCGTCGCTCCTACAAGGGAAAAGTGGAGCCATGCATCAGGGTCACTGGCTGCCTGCCTCTGTGTAGGAGCCCCGCCCCGGGGCGATGGGGGGGTGGTCTGCAAGGCTTGATCGCGACGAGGGCTTCGCTCCTACAACCCCTAAGGCCCCAACGCTCAACCATAATCGTGCCATGGAAACGAAATGGTTGGAAGATTTTGTGAGCCTGGCTGAAACGCGCAGTTTCAGCCGTTCGGCGCAGTTGCGGCATGTCACGCAGCCTGCATTTTCGCGGCGCATTCAGTCGCTGGAGGCGTGGGCCGGGGCGGATTTGGTGGACCGCAGTTCTTACCCGACCCACTTGACCCCCGCCGGGGAGACTTTGTACGGGCAGGCCCTGGAGTTGCTGCAGTCCTTGCAGACCACCCGCGCCATGCTGCGCAGCCATGCCCGTGCGGACCAGGATGTGCTGGAGTTTGCGGTGCCGCATACCTTGGCGTTGACATTTTTTCCGGCCTGGATGGCCCGTTTGCGCGAGGGCTTTGGCCCCATCAAATCCCGGCTCATGGCCCTGAATGTGCACGATGCCGCCATGCGCTTGGTCGAGGGGGGGTGCGATGTGCTGATTGTTTACCACCACTCTTCGCAGCCGCTTCAGTTGGACCCGGAACGTTTTGACATGGTGGTCTTGGGCCATGAGGAGATGGCGCCTTATGTGAAGGCCGATGCGCGGGGTGAGCCTCTGTTTCGTTTGCCAGGCAGCAGCGCACGGCCTTTGCCCTATTTGGGTTATGCGCCCGGGGCTTATTTGGGGTCTGTGAGCGATTGGATGTTGAAGCAATCGGGCACGGTCATCCATGTTGACCGTGTGTACGAAACCGACATGGCCGAAGGTCTGAAGGGCATGGCGATGGAAGGGCTTGGACTGGCCTTTTTGCCCCAAAGCGCAGTGACCAAGGAGATTCAATCAGGCGCATTGGTGCGCGCTTTCTTGCCGAATGAGCCGCCCATGGTGCTGACCATGGAGGTGCGGGCTTACCGCGAAAAGCCACGCCACCAACCCACAGACGGACACAGTGCGCAGGATTTGTGGGCTTATTGGGTCCGAATGGCCGCCGATTCAGGCATCGATGGGGGCCTTGCCACTTGATGTTTCGTCTGGGTGGCAGTCTGCGAGGGTTGATCGCGACGAGGGCGTCGCTCCTACAGGGGAAAGGTGGGTGCCTTATCCAGTGGTCATGGTTGCCTGCCTCTTTGTGGGAGCCCCGCCCTCGGGGCGATGGGTGGTGGTTTGCAAGGCTTGATCGCGACGAGGGCGTCGCTCCTACAGGGGAAAGGTGGGTGCCTTATCCTGTG
>CAITSG010000493.1 GCA_903894995.1 uncultured Burkholderiales bacterium | reverse complement strand
GCGCCATTGGACAAGCCCAGCACGTCGATGGGCGATTTCACCGAGCTGCTGGTGATGTTGACGATGCGGCCAAAGCCGCGAGCGGCCATGCGGTCCACGGTGGCTTTGATGAGTTCAATGGGCGTGAGCATGTTGGCGTCAATGGCCTTGATCCAGGCCTCGCGGTCCCAGTCGCGGAAATCTCCGGGAGGTGGGCCACCGGCATTGGTGACCACGATGTCGTAGTCTTTGCCGGGGCCACCGGCCACGTTCCAGATGGCGTCACGTCCGGCTTCGTTGGTGATGTCTTGTGCCACCGCGATCAGCTGCACTTGGCCACCTGTTTCGGCGCGCAAGTCTTCCACGGCCTTGTTCAGCACCTCGGCCCCTCGCGCCACCATGACCACGTTCACGCCTTCGAGCGCCAAGGCCCGTGCGCAACCCCAGCCCAAGCCCTTGCTTGCGCCACCCACCAAAGCCCATTTGCCTGCAATACCCAAGTCCATGTCAATCTCCTGAAGTTGATGCGATGTGGCCCTTTGGCCGCATCACGGTGTACGGCCCCGTGGCCGAGCTACGTGGTGCGGCCCACCGGCCGCGTGACCCAAAACACACCGCTCAAAACCAAAACGGTTCCGGCGATGATCCATGCATTAAAAGGTTCGCCCAAAATCCACACACCCATCAGCAAGGTGGACATGGGGCCGATCATGCCCGTTTGCGCCGTCAGGCCCGGCCCGATGCGCTCAATGGCCATCATGACCAGCAACACTGGCAAAGCCGTGCACACCACGGCATTGAGCAGCGACAGCCAAAGCACCTGTTCATGCACATGCGATACATCCAAAGGCCTGAGCAAGGCAAATTGCAGCAGGCAAAAAACACAAGCGGCCGTGCTGGCCCAACCCGCCAAGCGCAAAGAGCCCAGACGCTTGACCAACTGGCCGCTGTACGTCAGGTAGACCGCGTAAGTGACAGCGCTCAAAAACACCAGGAGCGCGCCCAAAGCAGCATTCGCGCCCGCCAGACTCAGCTCGTGCCCAAACACCACCAACACGCCCGAGTAGCTGATGGCCATGGCCACCGCTTGGCGTTGTGCAATGCGTTTTTTGTAAAGAAACCATCCCAACACCAACACCAGCGTGGGGTTGAGGTACAGGATCAAGCGCTCCAGCGAGGCGCTGATGTATTCGAGCCCCCAAAAGTCCAGAAAGCTCGACAGGTAATAACCACAAAACCCCAAACCCAGAACCCCCAGCCAATCCTGATGCTCCAGCGGCGCTTTGCCCCGACCAGCCCACCAGGCCATGAGTGCAAACATGGGCAGGGCCATCAGCATGCGCAGCATGAGCAAGGTCACGGCGTCTACACCATAACGGTAGGCCAGCTTGACGATGATGGCCTTGCCGCTGAAGGCGATCGAGCCTGCAGCGGCCAGCAAAAGACCTGCGGTGAGTTGCGACGGGGGATTACCCGACATCAAAAGCCCACGGCCTGGCCGTCGCGGCGCGGGTCGCTGGCGGCTTGGTATCCCTCTACAGCGGGATCACCCATGCGCCAGATGAATTGGCCAGCGCCAAAGTCCTGGTAAGAGTCGCTGATGACGTCCAGCTGATGGCCGCGTGCGATCAGCTCTTGCACCGTCTGGCCGTTCATGGCGGATTCGACATTGATGTTCAGACCCGAGTTGTAGCGCCAACGCGGTGCGTCACACGCCGTTTGCGGGTTCTGGCCGTAGTCGAGCATGCGCACCAGGGTTTGCATGTGGCCTTGCGGCTGCATGTTGCCGCCCATCACGCCATAACTCATGACCGGTTGACCGTCTTTGGTCAGGAAGGCCGGGATGATGGTCTGGAAGGGGCGCTTGCCAGGCAACACCAGGTTAGCGGG
>CAITSG010000492.1 GCA_903894995.1 uncultured Burkholderiales bacterium | reverse complement strand
GGTTTCAATCCACGCCCCCGCACGGGGGGCGACGCTGTTCATCATCGATGACCCGGTGAAAAACCGGGTTTCAATCCACGCCCCCGCACGGGGGGCGACGGCAGGCGGTCTTTGACCTTTTGCTCGACCAAGCCGTTTCAATCCACGCCCCCGCACGGGGGGCGACGTGGCCAACTCGATAGAGGCGCAGTACTCAGGTGGTTTCAATCCACGCCCCCGCACGGGGGGCGACGGTCAATCAGCCTGCACCGATTGTGGTCAGACCTGTTTCAATCCACGCCCCCGCACGGGGGGCGACGGTTTTTTGGGGTTGGTGAAATGATGGAGATTACTGTTTCAATCCACGCCCCCGCACGGGGGGCGACCTTTTACTTAACCACGAAACTCTTGACTTCGGCTGGTTTCAATCCACGCCCCCGCACGGGGGGCGACCTGGCTACCTTTGGCGGCCTGTCTTATGGCGTGTCGTTTCAATCCACGCCCCCGCACGGGGGGCGACGTATCGGTCATCGGGGTAATCTCGCTACGTTGTTGTTTCAATCCACGCCCCCGCACGGGGGGCGACCGCTCGAAGATAACAGCAAGCCAACATTGGCTTTGCAGGCCCACTTCCGCTAACCGAAGTGAAATTTCAGTGGAGGGTGACTCACTTTTGTACAAGGATCAAAAAAGCCATTAGAAATCAATAGCTTGGGCATTCCGCTAAGCGTATAGCGGCATGCTGAGCGCCCGGGGTTAGCGCTACAAGATCAGCGTGCTGTGCAACGGGTTGAAGGTCGGCTTCGCCCCGCAGTGCTCCACCTTATCTACACCACGTTTACCCAACGCATAAAACCGCAAACTGTCTTGCGTCGGGTCATAAATGCGCAACAACTCAGCTTTGAACTGAACCCACTGGGCGGGATCAACTTCACATTCAAACACCGAATTTTGAACGCGCACGCCATGGTCCAGACAGACTTTAGCGATGTGGCGCAAGCGCTTCTCGCCCGCACGGGTGGTCACGTTCACGTCATAAGTCACCAGCATCAACATGCGATCACCTCACTGCAAATGGCGTGTAGTACTGCATGTCGCCACGCAGGTGACGGGCCAACAGCAGGGCTTGTGCATGGGGCAGCAAACCCAGCTCAATGCTCTCTTCCAAATAGGGGTGTTTCAGGCTTTCTTTCTTACGCTCTTGATAGGCCGTCAAAAAAGCTTTCCTGGCATCGTCTTTCAGTCGCACAGCACCACTTGCTTCGGTCACAAAATCATCCAACTTCATCTGCCCTCGGTTGATGAGGGTCTGCACAAAACGATCAGCCAGCGGTGCGCGCAACTCCTCCATCAAGTCCAACGCAAGGCTTTTTCGGCCGGGTCGATCTTGGTGCAAAAACCCGACATAAGGGTCCAGCCCCACACCCGCCAAAGCCGATGCACATTCGCTGGCCAGCAAGACGTAGGCAAATGAAAGCAAGGCATTGACCGGATCGCCGGGTGGCCTGCGAACACGCCCCGAAAACTCAAACCCGTGCGACCTCAACAACGAATTGAACACCCCAAAATAAACACTGGCTGCTTCGCCCTCCAGGCCCATCAGTTGCGGCACATTGCGGGCGTGACGTATGTTCTCCAAAAGTGCGGCCATTTTTTCTGCAGCGTGAGCCAACGCATCGCTGGCTCCATGGTTGCGCTGCTCACGCATCAGCACTGCGCGGCAATTACCCACCTTGGCCGCAATCATCAAGCGCGCCACAGACACCGATTTCTCTTCGTCGTCTGCCCACCGGTATTGCGTGCGCCGCAACAGCACATTGCCTTTGGGCATGCCCATGACCTGCGCCTGAAATTTCCCAAACTCGGTAAAAAACGACAACCCGACGCCAGACTCAAGACACGCCGCCATGAGCCCGGGCGACACACTCACCTGACCAAAACACAAAATGTTTTGCAAGGCCAACATGGGAAACTGCCCAAGTTTGTTGTCCCCTTGTTTGATCACAACGGTCTCACGCTCCTTATGCAAATAGCATTCGGGTCGCGTGATATAGAGGGTATTGAATAGCTTCTTCAAGTTGAACTCCCAACATGTTTGTTGGCATCGACATTGGCATCGGCGCCCACAGGAGGCAGCTCAAACAATGTTTGGGCGTACCGGGCAGACCGATCTTTACGCACCACGGCAGGCGCACACTCATCTACGAGCGAACACGCCTTGCAGCGTTTAACGTCGGCTGTGGGCGCTGGTGTGATTTGACTTTGCAAAACAGCGCGTGCGGCCTCGATGCAAGCCACGGTGTCGGCACGCAAACGCGCATCCAGTGACACCACCTCACGCAAGCGCTCTTGCCAGTACCACAAGGCGGCTTCGGCAATCCATACACCGCGCATTTCTTCCAGGCACAAGGCCTGGGCACAAAGCTGAATGCGGTCCCAATCCATCACTTTGCGCTTGCCCCGCTTGTACTCGACCGGCACATAAAACTTTCTGCCATCGGCCTGACTGAACACTTCCAGCAAATCAAGCTTGCCGTAAAGCCCCAAGCGCTCACTCCGAACCTCAACCGACCGCTCGCTGCGTTTGCTGCCGCGTGTTTCAGCCTCTTGGCTGTCCACGCGCGCATGCAGCACATTGCCCTGCGCAGTGAAGTGGTTGTCACTCCAAGCTTGCTCCAGATGGATCAAAGCAAACTGGCGCGGGCAATAGGCGTAGTGCTGGAGGGCAGAGATGGCGAGAAGCGTATCCATAATGGTGAAATGGAAGTGCGGCTACTCGATCAGCCGCCTCAAAAAATCAAACGACTTCAACAACTTGCTTGAAGCCCTTGATCGCCTGCCCGTCGAGCTTGACCGAATAGTCGGAGAACGCCTGCGCAGGTGAGCCCTTTTCGCCTTGCACCCGATCCACCACCACACGTTCAAACAGTTCATGTGAAGGCGCATTGCCCAAAGCTGTGGCGTGCTTGAAGACCACCAAATGTCGACCCACCATCTCGCCACGGGCAGCTGAGCGTTCATGCTCAAACATCTGTTCCAGAGCCTGCCACAGCTTGCTCAAGTCATCCTCAGAAAAGCCCGTTGTCTTTTTGGCCAAATGCGCTGAAATGAAACCGTGGGCGCGGTAGAGGCCGTAGGGCACGATGTGCTTGCGGCCCATGGTGCGTTCTTTCTCAAGATCTTTTTCATTGGTCACCGCCATCCGTGTAATCGAAACCTCTAGCGGGATGATGGGGTCAACTGATTTGGCAAAGGTAAGCTGCACAGGACCACGGACTTGACCTGCACGTTTGATCAATTTACTTTTCTTTTCGTCGCCATCCTCTTCGGTATCACCATCATTTTTACTGCCCGTACTCATGACAGCTCCGAACATGCGAACATCAAAAAAGTTATCACACATCCACTGCTGAGCAATATCTTCGTAATGTTTTTCTGGTTGCTTTTTTTTCTGCTCTGGCTTTTTCTTTTTGTCTTTTTTGTCTTTTTCGTACTCATCCCAATCCAGCAGGGACTGTTTAACTGAGTCACTTTCATAGGCAAGCGAAATTTGATGATTCAGAACACTTTTTTCTTTAATGAAAACTTTGAATCGAGGTTTTTCTTTGCCCTCATCATCGATCTCAGTAAGACTAATGAAATTACGAATTTTTCGCTTCAAAGAAACATCCGTCATCAAACCTCTACTTGAGTCTGGGTCAAGACGCGGCATGTTGCCTGCATCCGGGTCACCATTGGGATTGCCGTTGGTCACGTCAAACAGATAGACAAATTCGTAGCGGTTTTGAATGGTCATGTAGTTGCTCCTCTGATTCAGTTGCTTGGGATGGTTGATGTGGACGGCGAGCCGTCCTTCTTGGTGAAGAAACTTTGCTTTTGTTGGTAGTACCCCACAGCAAATTGACCTTGCTGCTCAATGGTGAGTTGCTTTGGTAGTGAATGCGGAAGACCTGCAATCACATTACCCAGTTGCTTATCCAAATTGACCGCAATACCTGGCTTGTCCTTGCGTATTTTGGACAGGTGGTTCTGGCAACCGGCTATCAACCGGGGAAATACCGAGTACGGCACGCTCGAAGCGGTTCCGTAATAGCGGTCAACAATGCTGGAATTCACATCACCCAACGCACCGCGTTGAGCCTGTTCCAACACAGCAAACAAACACCCTAGGCGATAAGCCAGTGGTGCATTCTCTAATTCAAGTGACATGGGGATAGCCTCCTTTGTAAAACCTTTGCGATGGTCGCGGTGCAACAACGCTTTGATGAGTGACGCACGCCGACCATTAACGTCACCGTCCGAACGCAAGCGCTGCACGAGTTGTGTAAGTAATTGGCGGGGATAGCGTTGCCCCGTCAGGATGCTGCGCAAAAATTCCCCAGCCAGTTGAGGTGGAATGTCGTCAAACTTGCGACCACGGTAGTCATACTTTCCGTTTTTTTTCCTTAACGGAACCAGCTCCAGCAAAAGGATTTGTGATGAAGGTGGGCTTTCTGGCTGCCAGGGAAGCGGTTCAATTTGCATGTCCTTCCAATGCTCAACCAAACGCGGCCCCAACTCACCTAGGGTACTTTCAAGCCAATATCGAATCGATAATCTGGCTGCGTTAGGTGCCAGACCTAAAACAAAAAATTTTGTACTCGGATCAACTTCAGGCGCGACTTCTTCAAATGGCCGACCCTTGGCAATTTTCTCCAGAATATGCTTTACCTTATTGGACTGTCCATCGTCCGTAGGTGGGTTAACGATGCTGGCAAATAAGCTGGCTGCTTCTTGTTCTTGCTGTGCATCTTTTGCTTGCGCCCAAAAGACAGTGCTGGTGTCTCCAATCGAAAGGCAATGGCCATTTTCGCGTCTTAGCAAATAGTTCAGCGCTGTGGTGTAAGCAAAGGCGGCTTGCTCTGACACAGGAGCGTTGTCACCTTGGCTTTTACCAAATGACTCATATGCTTTTTCGTTGTAGGTCACGATCGCAACGCCAGATGATTGGCCACCTGCAACCTTGAGAACAGGGTGGGTTTCAGCAAGTGACCCAATCTCTCCAGTAATTAAGCACTGCCTAGTCACGGGATTTTTCTGCTCTTTCCAGTAGTCATCCCAACATTTAACAGCCGCAGCCCTATCAGCAATGATGCTCAGATCGCCATCCAATTTGAACGCGAAATTTGACTTGAGCATTTCGGAATTAAAGAACGAGAGTTTTTCGAAATTTTCAGGTTGCCATTGATCTACGAATTTCAACACCGCTTTCAGCCCCGGGTCATCCGAAGAACCAATGAGTTCTTTCTGCTTGGCTTTGAAAGCACGATAAGGCAAATCTGCCAGTTCTATTTTTTTACCGTTGAGTAAAACACCCAGCAAAAATTCAGGCTTGTCCCACAGAAAGAATGCAACGTTCTTTCCGGCATTGAACGCCTTTTCGGTAAATTTTCCTGATCGGCCAAATGCACATGGCACTCGCATTCGACGATCATCCTGCAGCGTTTTCTTCCCCTTTTTCACTTCTACAAAATTTGGCTGAACATCTTTCAAATTCCCTTGTTCATCAAGCACCAAAAGGTAGCCAACTTTTTCATCACTAAAGCCATATGGCGGCACTAGGCAGACAGGCTTACTACCTGATTCATCGTATTGAGTTAGCAACCTGCTGTACAACTCATTAAGTCGACTGAGAATCATGACTTCAGCCCCTCGCTTTGAAACGTGGGGACCTCAACCACGCCATCCTTCAATTCAGCCCTGAAGAAATGCGGCACATGGCCAGCGGCAAAGTCAATGTCATGAAGCATCCAACCCAAGTCTTTATTTTTTTGGGTGACATCCATCTCACTTTGTGGCCATTGATCACCTTCGCCCAGCAGCGCAAAGTGAGCCGCGAATTCACGCGTACCCATACAAGGTTGATGGAAGCACTGCCCCTTTCGCGCACGGCGATTGAACTGGTCTAAGTGTTTGCCAACGTTGTCATCGCTGCCCGCCTTGCTGGTCATCTCAAAGTGCGCTTCGACCACATAGGCCACATCACGCAAAACCGTTGCTGCGCGCTGTTGGCGATCCTCGTCCGATACGAGGTGAAGGTCTTGCGTGCTTTTGGCATTCATGGCCGAAGTCACGTTGCGAGCCGAAATTTTGCTGCCGACTTCGTTGCGCAGGATCGATTCAAACCGTATGGGCTTGAACACATGGATGCGGTCAATCTGCCATCGAATGGCCGGCTTCCAGTGAATCGCCTCCAAAATGCCACGCGCTGCCGATGGCGTGATCACGTCGTAGCTCACACGCTCCACTTTCATCTCAGGTCGAGTGAAGCAGGCGTATTCACCCCAGATGTGCAGTTTGATGCCGTAGCTCATTTTTCCTCCAAATCTTTAGAAAACAGCAGACTCTGCGCTCATGGCAACAGGGTCAGAAAAGTTCAAGCCAGCAATCGGGCTGTAAAGCGATTGCGCAACCAGTTCGTAAAACTGGTTGCCAAATTTCTCTGGTGCAATGACAGTGACAGCACCCAGCTTGAGCAGCTGCACGAATGCTCTCTCTGGTACTTGGACCACATAGCGCTGCAGCTTTTGCGCAATCTTTCCCACGCTCATGTTTTCGGGCAGGTGGCGCAGCAATTCGAGGGTGTCATTGGCCACGTCGTCAAACGGCACAATGATTGGCACCATGTGGCTGTCGATCATGCGAAAGTCACGGGCAATGTCCTGGAACGGAAAATCACAGCCTTCGGTGATGCGAATCTTGTTCAGAATTTGGTGATGATCCAGATCGGCACCTTTGGCGAAATACACCTGTTGGAAGTAGCTTTTCAACGCCTCTGGCGCAAGCACATCGCCATCATGAGTGCGCAAAATGGAGCGCATGGGGGCGGACAATTGCGCCAGCTCAGGCGGGGCTTTCCAATCTGGACTTTGAAAAACATAAACCTGACTGTCTGCCAGCAAACGTCTGCCTTCGCGGTTGCAACGGCCTGCGGCTTGGGCAATCGAGTCCAACCCCGCTTCAGCTCGGTACACCGTAGGAAAGTCCACATCCACACCGGCCTCAATCAATGAAGTGGCGACCAATCGACAGGCCAGACCATCCTTAAGACGTTGGCGAATTTGGGCCAGTTTTTCGCTTCGGTGTTCCGCACACATCGAAGTGGTCAGGTGGTATGCGCCTTCTTCTTTTGCAATGCCGTCGAAAAGTTCACGCGCATGTCGCCGGTTATTCACGATCATCAGCACTTGCGTTTGGCTTCGCAGATGCGCCACCAACTGCTCGTCACTTTGCACACCCAAGTCTTGCACTTGGGCTCGGCGCAGTTTTTCAAAAAGTTCTTGTGGGTTGGGTGCAATTTCTTGGACCTTGCTGAACCCATTATGAAACTCGTCACTGTCTTTGAGCGCCGGTTGTGTGGCCGTGCAAAGAACGACTGAACATCCATAGTTGAGCGCCAATTCATCAATGCTAGCCATGATGGGACGTAACAACTTCAGGGGCAGCGTTTGAGCCTCGTCCAGCACGATGACGCTCCCTGCAATGTTGTGCAATTTTCGGCATTGCGTTGTGCGATCAGAGAACAGCGACTCAAAGAACTGCACCGCAGTGGTGACCACTATGGGCGCATCCCAGCTTTCCATGGCCAATCGCAATTTGTCCCGGTAATCCGCTTGGCGGGGTTTGCTGGCCGTTTTGATTTCTTCGGGCAACTTGTCTCGATCAAAAGCACTGTGATGCTCAAGCACCGCATCTTTATGCTCACCCATGGCCTGACGAAAAACATCGGCGGTTTGCTCGATGATGCTGGTGAATGGGATGACATAAATCACGCGGCGCAATTGATGCTGAAGTGCATGATCCAACCCGAAGGCCAGCGATGTCAGTGTTTTTCCACCGCCCGTGGGCACCGTCAGTGAATACAAGCCGGACTCACGGGGTTTGAGCGCTTGATGGCGTGCATGGGTCAGGATGTGTTGCCGCAAGACATTCACATCCGTCTGTTTTGCCCCTTTGGCCAGCTGCTGCAAATATTGGCCTAATTGGGCTTGCAGAATTTCGATATTGGGGAAATTAGTCGCTAGCGGAGCTTTGCCGTCGGTAGAACGCGCATGGTTTTCTGTGTCGATGCGGTCTGCGTCAATCAGGCATGAAAAGAGCATCCGTGCGAAAAACATCAAGCCAAAATTGGTGTACTTACCTTGAGGCAAATGTGGCTTCAATGCGGGAATTCGCAAAGTCTTTGGCAGCTCAATTTCTTGTCGCCAGAGTTCGTCTAAATCAGGGAGATTTTTGCCAAACTCCAGAGCCAATCGTTGTTTCAGGTTTGAGCGTTCCTGCCCTTCATCAATCCCATTGGCCAAACCTGTGTGGTGTCCAGCAATTGCAAAGGCCAACAGTTTTCCCAGCGGCAGAAATTGCGGCCCCATGATTTTGACGATGTGGTCAACCACAACCTTGGCCCCTGCCGTCGCATGGTCGGCCCGCTCATTGCTGCCATGCAGTCGCTGCTGAAAAGCTTGCGAGTATTTGCCCAAGTCATGCAGCAATCCGACCAGGTGAGCCCAATCTGCGGCCCCAAATGCTTGTGCACGGGTTTGCGCCAGCTGCGCCACTGATGTGAGGTGATCTTTCAGAGGCTGCCAATCCTGGCCGTCTGGTCGATAGCCTGTATGGGCGTAGTAGACCGATGTTGTCGGCTTATGCATTGACCTGCCCTTGCTTCAAAAGCATGGCCATGACCAATAACAGGCTCAATGAACCAATTATGTTCAAACCCTCTGAAATTGGTATTTTTGTTTTCATAAATTGTTATGTTAATGATCTTTAGGCTCATATCATGAGCCATTTCAAAATTTGACAATTTTTCTTATCGTGGCCACAATAAATGAATCAAGACATCAGCTTTGATCTAGTCAAAAGTCATAGAAACGAAGTCGAGCGGGGCCTGCCGTTCTCTCTGGTGCTGGATTTGGACTGGAGTTCTGCACTGATCAAAGAAGATTCGCGCAGAGATTACGGAGAGCGTCGCTTTCAGGTGCTCGGACTCATTCATGGGCGGCTTCATGCCATGGTCTTCACACCGCGGCATGACAAAGTTCATGTCATCAGCCTGCGCAAGGCCAACATCAGAGAAGTCAAACACCATGAGCAAACGCAAAACCCACCCACACAAACCCGACACTGACAATCCAGCCTGGACAGCCGATGACTTGTCCAATGCGAGGCCGGCCAGTGAAGTGCTTACCCAACTTTTCAGTCCTGATCGAGCGCACTCATTGTTGACGCCACGCGGTCGGCCCAGAGCCGATGTGACGAAGGTTCGCGTCGGCATTCGGCTGTCGCCGGAAGTGATTGCGCATTTCAAAGCCAGCGGCGATGGCTGGCAAACGCGCATTGACGCTGCACTGCGTCAATTCATTGAAAAAAATCCCAACTGAATTGCTTTCAGGCCTCAACGCAAAGCCTGGCCCCGCGCTGCGCGTGATTCGGGGCTGGATGCGGCCAGCGCGATCTGGTCATGCGCCATGTACGAGGTGGCATGGTTCAGGGCTGTGGCGGCGGCGTTGACCGACTCTTTGCTCATGCGCACGGTTGCGGCGGGTTGGGCCAGGGTTTGCGCGGCCAGGGCTTGTGCGCGGATCATGGCTTGGCCTTTGTCACTGAGGTAGTCGACCAGTCCAAGGCTCAGGGCTTCGGGCGCAGGCACGCGTTCGCACAAAATGGTCAGGCGCTTGGCTTTGGCAGGGCCCAGCAGGTTGATCAAACGGGGAATGGTGCCCCACGTCAGCGGGATGCCCAAGGCGATTTCGGGCAAGGACACAAAGGCGTCTTGCGCCAACACACGCCAGTCGCAGGCCAATGACAGCGCCAGCCCGCCGCCCACCGCATAACCTTCGATGGCGGCGATGGTGATTTGCGGCATTTCTTCCCAAGCCTTGCACATCCGAAAACCCGTGCCCGCAATGTCGCGCCGCTGCACCGTGGACAAGCTGTTGTCGGCCCAAGCTTGCGCATCGTTCAAATCGGCACCTGCCGAAAAGCACCGCGCATCGCCCGTGAGGATGACCACGTCAATGTCCGTGCGGTCGCTCAGGGTGCGCGCTACGGCAGTGATCTCGCGCATCAGGGCGCGGGACAAAGCATGCCGAACTTGGGGCCGGTTCAAATGAACTTCGACCAAACGGCCTTGTTCTTTGACGATCAGGTGTTCGTACATGCGGGTTTCCTTTATTGGGGCTTGGCCGCTTGTAATTGGTCGCGTGTTTGGAGCGCCACGCGCCGCGCAGCGGCTTCAAAATCATCGCCGCTTGATGCATACAACACGGCACGCGATGAATTGACAATCACCGTGCCCGTGCTCTCACCGCCTTGCCCACGCCAGCCGGCCTGCACCGTGGCTGCGGCATCGCCGCCTTGTGCGCCCACGCCCGGAATCAGCAAGGGCAAGGTGGGCGCAATGGCGCGCACACGCTCGATCTCGGCCGGGTAGGTGGCGCCCACCACCAAACCGAGTTGGCCGTTCAGATTCCAAGGGCCTTGGGCCAAACGCGCCACATGCTCATACAGCAAGGGCTGGCCTTCAACCGACGCCAAACGTTGGTTTTGCAGATCGTCGCCGCCGGGGTTGGAGGTGCGACACAGCAAGAAAGCGCCTTTGCCGTGGTACTTGAGGTAGGGCGCCACCGAGTCCCAGCCCATGAAGGGTGAGAGGGTCACCGCGTCGGCACCGTAACGCTCAAAAGCTTCTTTGGCATATTGCTCGGCGGTGCTGCCAATGTCACCGCGCTTGGCGTCCAGAATGATCGGCACATGCGGGGCCACGCGGCGAATATGTTCCATCAGGCGTTCGAGCTGGCCTTCGGCGCGGTGCGCGGCAAAGTAGGCAATTTGCGGCTTGAAGCTGCTGACCAGGTCGGCTGTGGCGTCCACGATGGCGGCGCAAAAGTCGTAGATCTTGTTGGCATCGCCTTTGTAGCGGTCCGGAAATTTGGTGGGTTCGGGGTCCAGGCCCACGCAAAGCATGGAGCCGTTTTGGCGCTCGGCGGCGCTAAGGATGTCGAGAAAGGTCATGCGGGTGATTTTAAGGGTCCCCCCGCAAGCGCCGCCTTATTGGGAGGCCAACAGGTCCGTGGGCAAATTGAGGATGAAGTCGTTCAGGGTTTTGGCATCTCGCCCGGGGCGCATGTGGTCGCGCATCGACAAGACGGCCGCATCGGCATCGCGCAGGCGCAGGGCCTGAACAATCAGTTCGTGCTGCTCAAACGAGGCCTGCAAGCGGCCCAGGGCACCGAAAGCGTGGCGGCGGTAAACGCCTGTACGGAAACGGATGCGCAAGACCTCTTGACGCAAAAACGGGTTGCGTGTGCCTTGGTAAATGAGCTCATGAAACTGCAGGTTGAGCTTTTGCCAGCCCTGCAAATCTTCGGCAGCAGCCACCGGGCGGCTTTCTTCGTGCAAGGCGAACAGTTTTTGCAGGTCTTCTTCGGGCATGCGCTCGCAAGCCAGACGCACCGACACCGCCTCCAACTCGGCCAATAGCTCCCACAGGCTGAGCAGTTGCTGCAGATTCATCTTGGCCACGGTGCTACCGCCCCGGGGCATGTTGCTGACCCAGCCTTGGGCCTGCAATTGGATGAGGGCCTCGCGAATGGGTGTTTTTGACACACCAAATTGTTCGGCCAAAGCACTTTCGTCGATGGCGTCCCCGGGCAGCAAATCACCCTTGGAAATGGCTTCTTCCAAGTGCAAACGGATTTGATCGCTGACTTTCATGGGGTTCTTCTAAGGGCAAACACTGATATTTTGTCATATTGCTTTGCACACGGATATAGCCTATAAATATATTTATGGGAGATGACTTTGTTTTTAAAGTCTTCCATCACAACATTTATGCCCAAAATACAAGCTTCCTCTGCACTTTCACGCTTCAAGGTCATTGACCTGTCCCGCGTCCGTGCCGGCCCCAATTGCGTGCGCATCCTGACCGATTTTGGTGCGGACGTGGTGCGCGTCGAGCCGCCTGAGGGGGTTGATCCGAACGAAGCGATGTTTGCGGCCAACCGCAAGGGGGGGGATTTTCAAAACATCAACCGCAACAAACGCTCGATGACGCTGAACCTCAAAAAAGAGGGAGCGATGGACATCCTCAAGCGAATGATCGCCGAGGCGGATGTGGTGGTAGAGAACTGGCGTCCTGATGTCAAGGATCGCCTGGGCCTGGATTACGAATCGCTCAAGGCCATCAACCCGCGCATCATCCTGGCCAGCATTTCCGGCTTTGGGCAAGACGGTCCTTACGCATGGCGGCCCGGATTTGACCAGATCATTCAGGGCATGGGCGGGCTGATGAGCGTGACCGGCGAGCCCGAGCATGGTCCGATTCGCGCGGGCTTGGCGGTGGCCGATTTGAGCGCAGGTTTGTACTGTGCCATTGGCATTTTGGTGGCGCTGATCGAGCGCGAAACGTCGGGCCAGGGCCAGTGGGTGCACAGCTCTTTGCTACATTCGCAAATTGCCATGATGGATTTCCAGATGGCCCGCTACCTGAACGACAACGATGTGCCGGTGCAGGTGGGCAACAACCACCCGACCAGTTCGCCCATGGGCTTGTTCGAGGCCAGCGATGGCTGCTTCAACCTGGGCGCATCGGGCGAGGGCAACTGGAAACGCTTTTGCGAAGTGCTGCAAAAACCCGACTGGTACCAAGACCCGGAGTTTGTGACCGAGCCCCTGCGTGTCAAAAACAGGTCCCGCTTGAATCAACTGATCGCGCAAGAGTTTCCCAAGAAAACCGTGCACCAGTGGGTCTCGCTGCTCAACCAGGCGGGCGTACCCGCAGGCCCCGTCTACACCGTGCCCCAGGTGTTTGAAGACGAGCAGGTTAAGCACCTGAATGTGACCGCCACACTGCCCACGCAGTTTGGCAAGGACATGCACTTCATCACCCAACCCGTGGTGCTCAGCCGCACGCCGTCCAAGGTGGTGGCCCCGGCCCCCGGCTGGGGTGAGCACACCAACGAGGTGCTGGGCGATCTGGGATTCTCGGCTGCCGACATTGAGGGCTTTCATGCCCGGGGTGTTGTATGAGCGAAGGCCGCATCGATCTGAACGTGCAAGGCCATGTGGCGGAGGTCACGATCGACGACGTCGCCCGGCACAACGCGATGAGCCTGTCCATGTGGACAGCCTTGCTGGCGGCCTTTGAAGAGATTGACCGCCGGACCGATGTGCGCGTGTGTGTGCTGCGCGGCGCGGGAGAGAAGTCGTTTGTGTCAGGGGCCAACATCAGCGAGTTCGAGACGCAGCGCAACTCCGAGGCTTCGGTGGCGCACTACAACGAGATGGTCATGCGCACACAGCAGGCACTTTTTCGCTGCCGCGTGCCGGTGATTGCGGCCATCAGCGGCATTTGTTATGGCGGCGGGCTGGGCCTGGCCTTGAGCTGCGACCTGCGATACGCCGCACCGCATTCGCGTTTTCGCATGCCTGCAGGCCGCATGGGGCTGGGCTACGACATCGAAAACATGAAAAGCATCCTGAACAACCTGGGGCCCCAGGCCACGGCAGAGGCTTTCTACACCGCACGGGTCTATGACGCCGCCAGCGCACAGGCCATGGGCATGGTCCTTGCTGTGGTTGACGATGTGTTTGCGCATTGCACCGCCTTGGCCCATGAAATTGCAGCCAATGCGCCCTTGACCATTCAGGCCGCCAAGAAAACCCTGGTGGCACTGGCAGACGATGAAGAAGACATGACGTCAGTGGAAACCGCCATCGACGCCTGCTTCAAAAGCAAGGATTATGCGGAAGGCCGGCTGGCTTTCGCACAAAAGCGGTCCCCTCAGTTCACCGGCCTTTAACCCCCACCCAACCATTAACCCAGGAGTATTCAGATGAAACTTTTGACTTCCCTCATCGGCTTTGCACTGTCGGTCTCCACCGGCATGGCCTTGGCATTGGGCCCAGCGCCCGCCCCCCTCAAAGACAAAGCCACCCTCACGGTGGGTTATGTCAAAGTGGGCCACCTCTCGCCCATGCTCTTGGTCGAAGAAGAGCTCAAGAAAATGAACATCGAAGTCAAGCGCGCTGAATTTGTGCGCTACGCCGATGCCCGCACTGCACTGTTGTCCAACTCGGTCGACGTGTCGGCCGTGGGCGCGGGTGACTTGGCCATCGTGGCCGGGCAAGGCAGCAAAAACCTGATCGGCCTGACCGGTGTGGGCAGCTCGCCCAAATACCTGGTGGTGCGCAAGGGCGTGAAGATCGATGACTGGGGCGACATTGCAGGCAAGAAGATTGCCATTGCCCCCGGCTCGGCCGTCTGGTTCCAGTGGGCCATGACCTTGATCGAGAAAAACATTCCTTACAACTCGTTCGCGCCCGTGAACGTGCAAGGTGGCGGCACCGCTTTTGTGCAGGCGATGAAGCGCGGCGACATCGATGCCATGGTGCTGTGGGAGCCCTTTGAGTCCCAGGCTGTGGCCGAAGGCGATGCTTACTTCTCGCAAAAACTGGAGTACAGCCAGTCTCGCGCTGTGGGCGCCGAGCTGGGCATGCTGGCCGCCTCTGGCGAAGCCATGACCCAAAAGAAAGAATTGGTGCGCCGCTTCCTGTGGGCTTACCTCAAGGCCGAAGAAACCCTGAGCAAGAACAAAGATGTGTTTGCCGATGCCTATTCCAAGTACACCGGCTTGCCACTGAATGTGACCAAAGAGTCGGCCAAAATCATCAAGCTCGGTGGCGTGCTGACCAAAGACCAGGTTTCGCGCCTGGCTGAAGCCGCCTTCAAGCAAGGCATTGTGCAAAAAGACGTAACCAAGGAAGCCGCCGCTCTGTACGACGACTCCATGGTTGTTGAACTCAAGAAGTAAGCAGGCAGCACCTCCATGGCAAACGCTTCTCTCGATACCCTTCGTCGGACAGTGCTTGGCATGTTGGTGCCAGCGGTGGTTCTGGTCATCTGGCAGATCGCCGGCAGCCGGCCTGGCATGGCCGGCATCTTGCCGACCCCCATGTTGGTTCTGGAAGGTTGGCACGGCTGGATTTTCGGCTCGCCCGGCATGGGCCTGAACCCGTACCTCGGCTCTTGGGTCTCCAACGTCCAGTACTCCTCCATGCGGGTGGCGCAAGGCTTTACTCTGGCCGCTCTGATTGGCGTGCCTTTGGGTTTGCTGATTGGCTGGAGCCGTTTGGTTCAGCAACTTTTTGACCCGCTCATCCAGAGCTTGCGGCCCATCCCGATCACGGCCTGGTTGCCGTTTTCGATTGCCCTGTTCGGCATCCGCGACATGGGGGCCATCTTCCTGATCTTTTTGGGCGGCTTCTATGCGATCGTGGTCAACACCACGCAAGGCGCACGCGATGTCGAGCGCAACCTGGTGCGAGCCGCCCTGATGATGGGTGCCAGCCGCAGTCAATTGCTGTACCGGGTGGTGCTGCCCGCGGCCATGCCTTCCATCTTCACCGGCTTGCGCATTGGCCTGGGCATCTCTTGGACGGCTGTGATCGTCTCCGAAATGGTGGCCGTCAAGTCGGGGCTGGGCTATGTGCTGTGGGACGCCTACTACGTGGGTCGCATGGACATTGTGCTGGCCGACATGGTGTCGATTGGCATCATGGGGTTTTTAAGTGATCGCCTGATCGTTTTCATTGAAAGCAGGGTTTTGGTCTGGCGCATGCTGCAAAGCCATTAAGAAACAACATGTCCGATATTTCAATTCAGAACCTTTACAAGACCTACCCGGGCGTCACGCCCGTCAAGGCCCTGGAAGACATCCAATTGCAGGTCGCTCCGGGGGAATTGGTGGCCTTGCTTGGGCCTTCAGGCTGCGGCAAATCCACCTTGCTCAACCTGATTGCCGGGTTTGAGCAGCCCACAGCGGGCCAGTTGTTGGTCAATGGTGGCGTTGTCAGCGCACCTGGTCCTGACCGTGGCGTGGTTTTTCAAGAAGCCGCATTGTTTCCATGGCTGAGTGTCTGGGACAACGTGATTTTCGGCCCCAAGGTGCAGGGCATGGCGCGCAGCGAATACGAAGACCGCGCCCATGAAATGATCAAGATTGTTGGGCTAAGTGATTTCAAGAACCACTTGCCGGTGCAGTTGTCGGGCGGCATGCGCCAGCGTGTGGGCATTGCCCGCATCCTGACGCTGGGCTCACGCGTGTTGTTGATGGACGAACCCTTTGGTGCCCTGGATGCACAAACCCGTTTGACCATGCAAGAGCTGCTGCTCACGGTGTGGCAAAAGCTCAAACCCACCATCATCTTTGTCACACACGACATCGATGAAGCGATCTTTTTGGCCAGCACGATTTACGTGATGTCGGCCCGCCCCGGCCGCATCCAGACCAAGATCACCGTGCCGCTGGCGCGTCCACGCACCGTGGCCGACACGGCCAGCGAGACCTTTGCTGCGCTCAAGCTGGACATCCTCAACCTCATTCGACACTGACATGGCCAACCCCCG
>CAITSG010000491.1 GCA_903894995.1 uncultured Burkholderiales bacterium | reverse complement strand
TGTTCAATGCCATGGGCAAGGTCGACATGGTGCATGTGCCCTATAAAGGTTCTGGCCCCGGCATGCAAGATGTGCTGGCAGGGGTGTGCCAAGTCATTTTTGATGGCGCCGCCAAACCGCAAATCGATGCGGGCAAAGTCCGTCTGTTGGGCACCACCAGCTCGGTGCGCGACCCGCGTTACCCGGATGTGCCCACGCTCAGCGAAGGCGGCTTGACGGGATATGACCTGACCTATTGGGTGGGCCTGTTTGCCCCCAAAGGCCTGCCTGCCGATATCCAGGCGCGTTTGAACGCTTCGGTCAAAACCGCATTGGCCGATCCGGACGTGCAGCGCAAACTCAACGGCATGGGCATGAGCTTGGTGGGCAGCACGCCTGAGCAAATGGTGCAAGAAATCCGCACCGAAACCGCCAAGTTGCGCCAAATTGCCGCTTCGATTCCCGGTGGAGTGAATTGATGAGTTTTGAGATGAACAACGGGGTGCTTCGGCCCCAGGACCGCTTGCCTTTTTCGGCCATCGTCGACAGGCCGCCACTGCGCTTGCCCGAAGGTGTGCGGCTGGTGGTCTGGCCGGTGGTCAACATCGAAGAATGGGACATCTCGCGCCCGATGCCGCGCATGGTCTCGCCGCCGCCCGGCGGGCAAGCCCCGGTGCCCGATGTGCCCAACTGGACCTGGCATGAATACGGCATGCGGGTGGGGGTGTGGCGTCTCATGGACGCTTTCAAAAACGTGGGTGTTCGCCCCACCTTGTCGATCAATGCCAAGGTGTGTGAAACCCGTCCGCGCGTGACGCAAGCCGCCCTTGATGCGGGTTGGGAATTCATGGCGCATTGCTACGAACAAATCCCGATTCAAAAAATACCGGACGAGCGGGCCATGATGCAGCAGACGCTGGACGTGCTGACCCGCTTCACCGGCCAGCGCCCACAAGGCTGGTTGGGCCCGGGCCGCAGCCAGACGCTGGAGACGCCCGACCTGATCAAAGAGCTGGGCATGTCCTGGTTTGGCGACTGGGTGCTCGATGACCAACCGCAATATGTGCACACAAAACATGGACCGCTGGTGTCGGTGCCCTACACCATCGAGCTCAACGACATCAACATCATGCTCACCTCGCATGAGCGCTCGGACGCCATGCTGCTGCGCACCCAAGATGCGTTTGAGCGGCTGTACGCCGAGTCGGCCGACAGCGCCCGCATCATGGCGTTTGGGGTGCACCCCTACATTTCGGGTGCTGCGCACCGCATCCGGTATTTTGAAATGATGCTGGAATTTTTGGCCAAGCAGCCTGGTGTGGTGTTCTGGAATGGCTCTGAAATCAGCCAATGGTTTCAGCAAGCCAGCCCACTGCCAGAGCCTTGAGGCATGAGCCTATTGATCCGGCCCTGTGAAGTTTGCGTGAACGCTTTTTTTGTGGGAGCGGCGCCCTCGCCGCGATGGCGCCTCGCAGACCACCACCCATCGCCCCGAGGGCGGGGCTCCCACACGGATTGCATCGCTGA
>CAITSG010000490.1 GCA_903894995.1 uncultured Burkholderiales bacterium | reverse complement strand
TCGCAGACCGCCACCCATCGCCAAGGGGCGGGGCTGCCACAACAAGCCGGTGGCAGGTCTGCTCAAGCGGTGTTGAGTGGGTGGCGCGCCATGATTGGGTATGCTCAAGCCTTGATTCATTTTTAATTATTTTGAGCCCAAAGGTATGAAAAAAATCCAGGGATTCAAGGCTTCGCCTGCCAAAGCCAAGTCCACGGCCACGGCCACGGCCACGGCCACGGCCAAGTCCATGGCCACGGCCACGGCCAAGTCCACGGCCACGGCCAAGTCCACGGCCACGGCCAAGTCCATGGCCACGCTGAACCGCCAACTGTCTGACTTGGGGCAACGTTTTGTGCAGTTGTCGGCCCAAGGCGACTATGCGGCGGCTTTGGCGGTCAACGCACAAGCCCGCCAGCTCATGCCCTTGCACCCGCAGATCCTGGGTGATGCAGCGTTTTGCCTCCTGCGCTTGGGTGACCGCGAGCTAGCCCGCAGCATTTACCTGCAAGCGTGCCCACTGGCCCCCGAGGATGTGAACTTGTGGGACGGCTTGACCGAAACTTGCGGCCACTTGGGCCTGATAGACGATGTGCGCCAGTACGGCTTGCGCAGCCTGTCGCTCAAGGATCAAAAAACCCATGGCCAGCCGGCTCGGCCGCTGCCCGCGCAAGTGCCTGCTCCGGGCCAGGATGCCCGCCGCCAGGTGATCGCCTTCAGTTTGTTCGGCGATCAGCCACGCTACTGTGAAACCGCCAAATTGAACGTCATGGTGGCGCAGCAACTCTTGCCCCATTGGACCTGCCGTTTTTATGTGGACGGCACCGTCCCGTTGGCCGTGCGCCAATCGTTGCGCGACATGGGTGCGCAGGTGCGCGAAGTGTCCGAGCAGGACCGACAAGAACTCAGTGGCCTGATGTGGCGATTTTTGGTGATGGAGGACGAAGGCGTTGACCGCTTTTTGATCCGCGATGCCGATTCCTTGATTTCAAAGCGCGAGGTGGCTGCCATTGAAGCCTGGCTGCGCAGCGACCGGCATTTTCATTTGATGCGCGATTATTTTTCGCACACCGAACTCTTGTTGGCCGGCATGTGGGGCGGGTGCGGCGGGGTGTTGGGGCCCTTGCGCCAGTCCATGGTGGATTTCATGAAGCAAGGGCAGTACTTGGGCTTGCGGGTGGTGGACCAGCACTTTTTGCGCCAGTGCATCTGGCCCACCGTGCGCCAGAGTCTGCTGTCGCACGATCCGGTTTTTGGCTTCATGGACGGGCAGGATTTTCCGCCCCACCCAGCCCAGGACCTGGGCGACGCCTTTCATGTGGGCTGCAATTTGTCGAGCACCAGCATCGGTGCCAGTACCGACCTGCCGCAAGGCCAGACCGTGACCTGGAAAATCGTGGATGCCCAGCAAACCACCATTTGCCAATATGCCAGTCCGATCCACCAAGGCCAGTGGCAGGCCGATATTCCCGGTCCCTACGCCCAAATGCTCACCCAAGGCGTGTGGCGCGTGGAGGTGGTGCGCTGATCGGCGCTCATGAGCCTTGTGCCGCGCGGATGCGGTTGACTTGCAAAGGGGTGACCTCGGGGGCCTGGTTGCCCCAATGGGTGCGCAGGTGGGTCAGCACGGCGGCAATTTCGCGGTCTTCGAGTTCGAGCACGGCCGGGGGCATGCCAAATGGCCGAGGGTGCAAGGCCGTGGCGGGGCCATAGCCGCCATACAGCACCAATTGCACCAGGTTGGTGGGGTCGTTCATGCGCACGGCTCGGTTGCCCGCCAGGGCCGGATAGGCCACATCGCCGTTGGGGGTGTTCAGGCCCTCGCCCTTTTCTCCGTGGCAGGCCAGGCAATGCCGTTCGTAGGTCTTTAGCCCCAGCTGGGCCATTTGCAAACCGACTCGGGCGGGGGCGGGGGGCTGCGTTGGGCGCTGGGGTGCCGATTGCGCACCCGATTGCAAATACAGCGCCATCGCACTCAGGTCAGACTCGCTCAGGTGCTGCAGGCTGTGCTGCACCACTTCGCCCATGGGGCCGCTGGTTTGTGCGGTGTTGGACGCGCCGGTGCGCAGCAGGCGCACGATGTCGGGCAGGGGCGTGCTGGCCAGGCCGGTTTCTGCGTCGCGTGTCAGGTCGGGGGCGTACCAGTTGAGCACGGGTATCAGCCCGCCTGACAAGTCATTGACCGCACCGCTGGCTCCCAATGCGTTGCGCGGGCTGTGGCAGGCCGCGCAATGGCCCAGGCCTTGCACCAAATAAGCACCCCGGTTCCATTCGGCGCTTTGGGTCTTGTCGGCCTGAAACGGGGTGGGCTCAAAGTACAGGCTGCGCCACACGGCCAGTGCGGGCTGCGTGCCCAAGGGCCAGACCAAGGTGTGGGCCGGCTGGGCTTGCACCACCGGGGCTTGGGTTTGCAGCCAGGCAAACATCGCGTCGCTGTCTTCGCGGCTCACAACGCTGGTGTGGTTGTAAGGAAAAGCCGGGGCCAGCAAACGCCCCCCTTTTGATCGGCCGTGGTGCATGGCTTGCCAGAAGTCATGTGCCGTCCAACGGCCCAAACCCGTTTCGGGGTCGGGCGTGAGGTTGCTGCTGTAGACGCCGCCAAACGGTGTCTCGATGCGGCGTCCGCCTGCCAGTGGCACCTGGCCTCTGGCGGTGTGGCAAGCCATGCAGTTGCCTGCCAAAGCCAGGTAACGGCCTTGTTCGATTTGGGCCTCGGGGGGGCGTGTGTGTGATTCAGTTGGCGCGGCGTGGGGCCACAAAAGATCACCCCAGTTGTCCCAGGCGACCGCCAAGACCAGCACCAGCAGATTGAGCAGTGTGATCCAAGCCAGACGTTTGACGGGGTGCATGTCCATCAGAAATTGTTTCATGGCGGGCCTTTCTTGGCAGGCTTGGCCGCGTGTTGGGGGTTGGGTGCCCATGAGGCCGCAATCGGTGATGACAACTCT
>CAITSG010000489.1 GCA_903894995.1 uncultured Burkholderiales bacterium | reverse complement strand
TTGAAGCCGGCCGGCTCGTCGATCAGGTGTTTTTTGGACAGCTTGGGTGCTTGGTTGTCCTTGGCCACAAACTGGCCGCGCACATGGCAGGCGCGGATGCGCAGCTCCATCATCACCGGCATGTTGGACGCTTCAGACAACCTGAAACCGTGCTCGACCATGTTGACCATCTGGCCCAGCTCGGGCCGGGGGTCGAGCAGGCACATGCCCGACTTGAGCGCGTAGGCGTGTGTGCGTTCTTGAATGACGCTGGCACCCTCGCCGTAATCTTCGCCGACCACAATCAGCACGCCCCCGGTTACGCCGGGCGAGGACAAATTGGACAGCGCATCGGCCGCCACGTTGGTGCCCACAATCGACTTCCAGGTCACCGCACCGCGAATGGGGTAGTGGATGGACGCACCCAGCATGGCCGCAGCAGACGCTTCGTTGGAACACGCCTCCACATGCACACCCAGCTCGTCCATGTAGGGCTTGGCCTGCACCATGACATCCAGCAGGTGCGAGACTGGGGCACCTTGGTAGCCGCCCACATAACTCACGCCCGACTGCAGCAGGCCTTTGGTGATGGCCAGGATGCCCTCGCCGTGAAAGACCTCGCCCGCGCCCATGCGCAGGGCCTTGATTTCTTCGTGAAATGAAACTTCCAAAGCACGCTCCTTGCGTTGTTGCAGTCCATGGGCATCCCCTTGCAGGAGCCCACCCTGTGGGCGATGGGCGTGGCACACGCCCTTAAAAACCATCGCCCACGGGGTGGGCTTCTACAGAGACAAGCGGGTCATCTTACATATCAGTTCATTCAATGCGCTGAATAAAGTTCATGCATCAAACGCATGTGCCTTGGCCAGTCATCTTGGTTACAGCAGACCCCGCTGCAAGACGCCACCATGCTGCATCCCCCAACCAACAGGAGTCGAGACATGAGCAGCAGACGACAGTGGATTCAATGGGCCGGCCTGGGTGCCGCTTCGCTGGGTGTGATGGGCCGCGCGTGGGCCGGGCCATTTCCGGAAAAGCCGATCAAAATGATCGTGCCCTATCCCGCAGGCGGTGGTGCGGACCAATGGGCCAGAATTGTGGCGGGCAAAGCTGAGAAATTGATGGGTCAGCCCATCGTGATGGATTACAAGCCCGGTGCCAGCACCACCATTGGCGCAGATGCCGCCGCCAAAGCGCCCGCCGATGGCTACACCGTGCATTTGATTGACAGCACCGCTTTTGCCTATGTGCCCAATATGCGCAAAGTGTCTTATGACCCACTGAAGGCCTTCACGCCCTTGGTCCACTTGGGCGATTTGCCATTTGTGTTGGTGGCCCACCCTTCTGTGCCCGTTCGCAATTTGCAAGAGCTGATTGCCTTTGCCAAAGCCAACCCCAACAAACTCAATTGCGCCAGCGCGGGGGTGGGTTCACCGCACCACTTGATTGCCGAGATATTCAAGCAACGTGCAGGCATTTCCATGAACCATGTGCCCTACAAGGGGGCTGCTCAGTACATCGCCGATTTGTTGGGCGGTCAGGTGGACTTGGCCGTTTCCACCCTGGGGCCGGCCATGCCGCACATCCAAACAGGCCGCATGCGTGCTTTGGCCGTGTCGTCTGGCAAGCGTTCAAGCACCATGCCCGATGTCCCTACCATCGCCGAGCAAGGGTTTGAGGGTTTTGATGAAAAACCC
>CAITSG010000488.1 GCA_903894995.1 uncultured Burkholderiales bacterium | reverse complement strand
GCCCGAATGTGTTGCCGCTCGATGATGTCGGTTTGATCAAGGGCATCAGCCGCAACTATTTTTCAGGTGAACCGGTCAGCCGCAGCGACGCGCGCGAGGTCGCGCAAGCCTGGAGTCCCTATGCCACGGTGGCGACTTGGTATATTTGGCGTTCGCTGGACCCTGTGCCCGTGGCGTATTGAAGGTCTGGACGTGGCGTCCACCCGGTTATGAACAAGGAGTAAAACTTGGCCAAAAAAACATTTCTCGACTTTGAGCAACCGGTTGCCGAACTCGAAGCCAAGATCGAAGAGTTGCGCTATGTGCAAAGCGAGTCGGCGGTGGACATCACCCTGGAAATCGACCAACTGAGCAAAAAAAGCCATCAGCTGACCAAAGACATTTACAGTGATCTGTCACCCTGGCAAATCACCAAAATCGCCCGTCATCCCGAGCGTCCCTATACCCTCGATTACATCCATGGCATCTTCACCGACTTTGTCGAGATGCACGGTGACCGCCACTTTGCCGACGATTTGTCCATCGTGGGGGGGCTGGCCCGATTCAATGGTCAAGCCTGTATGGTGCTGGGTCAGCAAAAAGGGCGCGACACCAAAGAGCGCACCTTGCGCAACTTTGGTATGAGCAAACCCGAGGGCTACCGCAAAGCGTTGCGCCTCATGAAGACGGCCGAAAAATTCAAACTTCCGGTGTTCACCTTTGTCGACACACCCGGCGCTTACCCCGGCATTGACGCCGAAGAGCGTGGCCAGTCCGAAGCCATTGGCCGAAACATCTTTGAAATGGCTCAATTGGAAGTGCCCATCATCACCACCATCATCGGCGAAGGTGGCTCGGGTGGTGCGCTGGCCATTTCGGTGGCCGATCAAGTGCTGATGCTGCAGTACTCGGTGTACTCGGTCATCAGTCCCGAGGGTTGTGCCTCTATTTTGTGGAAAACCAGCGAGAAAGCCGAAGTGGCCGCCGAAGCCTTGGGCATCACCGCGCACCGCCTGAAAGCCTTGAGTCTGGTGGACAAAATCGTCAATGAGCCTGTTGGTGGGGCGCATCGCGACACCGCACAAATGGTGTCTTTTCTCAAGCGCGCTTTGGGTGACGCATGGCGTCAAGTGGCAGACCTCAAACCCAAAGAGCTGCTGGAGCGTCGCTACGAGCGGCTCAACAGCTACGGCCGCTTTACCGACACCAAAGCGGGCAAGTGAGTGCATGGGGTTTGACGGACCTCTTGCATGAGCCCAAGCCTTGAACAGGCCCTGGCTGATTTCAGCCCGGGCCTTCCTTTTGCTGTGGCCTTGAGCGGAGGTGCCGACTCGACCGCACTGTTGTTGGCTTGCGCGCAACGTTGGCCCGGGCAGGTGAGGGCGGTGCATGTCCACCACGGATTGCAAGAGGCCGCCGATGGTTTTGAGGCGCACTGCCGAGCGCTGTGTCTGCAGCTGGCGCTGCCCTTGGCGGTTCGTCGGGTTCAAGCTGGTCCTGTATCCGGGCAAAGTCCTGAAGACGCGGCCCGCCGCGCCCGCTACCTTGCGCTGGCCGAGGCGGTGCAGAGCGAATGGCCCGAGGTGCATGATGTAGCACTGGCCCAACACGCCGACGACCAAATTGAAACCCTGCTCATTGCTTTGTCACGCGGCGCAGGCTTGCCCGGCTTGGCCAGCATGCCGGCGCATTGGCACCGTCAAGGTTTGAACTGGCACCGACCTTGGTTGGCTGTACCAAGTTCGGCCCTGCGCGATTGGTTGCAAAGCCAAGGGCAATGTTGGGTTGAAGACCCCAGCAACGCTGACCAGCACTTGACCCGCAACCGCATTCGAGCCCAGGTTTTGCCCGCTTTGTCCAAAGCTTTGCCTGCTTATCGCGCAACATTTGCCCGCAGCGCCGCTCACGCAGCACAGGCCCAAGAAGTCCTGAACGAAGTGGCCGCGCATGATTTGGCGCAAGTGGGCGTGCCACCGCGCATCCAGGCTTTGCAGCAACTGAGCCGAGCCCGTCAAGCCTTGGTGCTCAGGCATTGGTTGAGGCAACACCACGCCACCACACCCAGCACCGCGCAGCTGCAAGAGTTGCTCGATCAAGTGGCCGCCTGTACCACCCGAGGACATCGTTTACATCTGAAAGTAGGGCAAGGCTTTGTGCACCGTCAAGCCAGCCAGCTTTCTTGGACAAAGGCCTGAACCAAGCTTGGCTCGATGGGCAGCAGGCCTGCATGGACGGCTCAAGAAGGTGTCAGACCGATGGGTACAATCTAAGGTTTTTCCGATGCTCGCAGTATCGAAAAAAGACACTTCTTTCCCAGTTTTTTTCACATCAACACGCAACATGGCTTTGATCGTTCACAAATACGGCGGCACCTCGATGGGCTCTACCGAGCGCATTCGCACTGTCGCCAAGCGCGTGGCCAAATGGGCGCGCGCTGGCTACCAGATCGTGGTGGTCCCCAGCGCCATGAGCGGCGAAACCAACCGTTTGCTTGGTCTGGCCAAAGAACTGGCCCCTGCCAAACCCGGCAATGATTTCAGCCGCGAACTCGACATGCTGGCCTCGACCGGCGAGCAAGTTTCGTCGGCCCTGCTCGCCATTGCACTGCAATCCGAAGGCCAGCCCTCGGTCAGCTACGCAGGCTGGCAAGTGCCCATCAAGACCAACAGCGCCTTCACCAAGGCGCGCATCGAGTCGATCGACGACTTGCGTGTCACGGCTGACTTGAACGCTGGCAAAGTGGTCATCATCACCGGTTTTCAGGGCGTGGACGACAAGGGCAACATCACCACCTTGGGTCGTGGCGGCTCAGACACCTCGGCTGTGGCCGTGGCTGCTGCTCTTAAGGCGGATGAATGCCTCATTTACACCGATGTGGACGGCGTCTACACCACCGACCCCCGCGTGGTCCCCGAAGCGCGTCGCCTGAACACCGTGAGCTTTGAAGAAATGCTCGAGATGGCCTCGTTGGGCTCCAAGGTCTTGCAAATCCGCTCGGTCGAATTTGCTGGCAAATACAAAGTGCCCATGCGCGTGCTGTCCAGCTTTACGCCCTGGGACATCGACATCCACGAAGAAGCCGCATCCGGCACCCTGATCACTTTTGAGGAAGACGAACAAATGGAACAAGCCGTCGTTTCCGGCATCGCTTTTAACCGCGACGAAGCCAAAATCTCCGTGTTGGGCGTGCCCGACAAGCCGGGTATTGCGTACCAAATTCTGGGCGCTGTGGCCGATGCCAACATCGAAGTCGATGTGATCATCCAGAACCTGAGCAAAGACGGCAAGACCGACTTCAGCTTCACCGTGCACCGCAACGATTACGCAAAGACCATCGACCTGCTCAAGGAAAAAGTGCTCCCCTCATTGGGTGCGGCCGAAGTGTTGGGCGACGCCAAGATCTGCAAAGTGTCCATCGTCGGCATCGGCATGCGAAGCCATGTGGGCGTGGCCAGCAAGATGTTCCGCAGCTTGAGCGAAGAAGGCATCAACATCCAGATGATTTCGACCTCGGAAATCAAAACTTCGGTTGTGATCGACGAAAAATACATGGAGTTAGCCGTACGTGCCTTGCACAAAGCCTTCGATCTGGACCTAGCCTGAGCTATAATTTACGCACTGGAAACGTGACCGAGTGGCCGAAGGTGCTCCCCTGCTAAGGGAGTATGGGGTGTAGAGCCTCATCGAGGGTTCGAATCCCTCCGTTTCCGCCAAGACCAAACCCTAAGTAATTGATTTACTTAGGGTTTTTTCTTTTGTGCTTTCGCTGAGTGGTTTCGGATATCTCAATGCGCGACATTCGGAACGTGCCCGATCAAAACTGTCGATAAAGACAAAAATTGCATACTTTGGTGGGTGAAAAATGAAATGACTTCACTCACTGCCAGAACCAGAACCAGAGCCAGAGCCAGAGCCAGAGACTACCTGCAGGTAGTAGCTCGTGTCCAAACCCGCGAACGGATCAATCGACCGCGTCAGCTGCCAGTAGCACGCTGTTGTCGCGCAGGCGAAGAGCGTTATCGCCAGCCTGCCCGCTGATGGCCGGTCAATGTGTACGAATGCAATGGCAATGTGCGACAAAAAGCCCAGAAAGAGGACAAGCGCCCAAGACCTCTCACTGCGATTCTGTTGACCAGTCCACAGGCGCGCACTGCGCGCCTTGACGACATCGTCAAAGACATGCCAGAGGTGATTGCCAAAAGCCGTGGGCACCCGCTCGGACGCGCGTATCAGCTCTTGGCGTAATTGGTCAAGCTCCTGATCTACTTGAGGACTCGCCTTGGTGTTGCCAGTCGCCCACTCTTCGCGCACCACTGCTTCGGAATAGCGCAACAGGTGCTTGCGGGCATTGTCAAGACCCAGACCTTCTTTGCCCAAGAGAAAGTCTAGGCGAGATATGGCGCTCACTGCATCGTGAAATGCAGCCTCGGCTGCATGCTGACGGGTCCAAATGGTCGATGCATGAAAGGCCAGGAACAAGGCAAATACCGTCGTCACCGACCCAAAATACGATGGCACAGGGAGCATGTCTTTGCGCCCTCGAGTGCGCGAGCCCAGCCAATGCATGCAGCCGATGGAAGCAGCCAACACCAACAGCGAATGACCAAGCAGCATGAAGAACTGAACTGCCGCTGTTTGGGCCATGAAGAAATTGAGCATTGCATCCTCCAGACAAACCTTGATGGGTACGGTTGCTGAATGCACGCTGGCTGGGGCGGCATCCTCCGCAGAAAAGTTGACTGGCCTTGCCATAGGCTCTTCGGTTTGGATTCTAGTCAGCTGGCTGGACCGGAAGATTGAAGTTGATCTGATGGTCTTTTTTTCTTCATCAGCTTTTCCTTGATTTTGGAAAAAGTGCAATGTGATCAAAAAAAAGATGCTGTGCTTTTGTTGTGATTGACGGACGCATGTCTCATGCGCCAACTTGTTGTGCGAGTCAGGCGCAACAGACAGTAAATAACTACCCTTCCATTTGCGATGACCCCAATCGTACGTATTTGCAGGAGCCGTCAAAGAAAGTGTCGGCGGTTGACTTTTCTGAAGTGGGTCGGTGCGTTCTCGACGCGTCCAGCTGGACTGCCCTTTGGGGTCATTGGCCGGGATGAGCCCGGCAAATAAGATATTTACGCAGGTCAGAAAAATCGGTGAGATCAGCCCGTGTCACCACCTGCCCCATAGCCAATCACCAGTCAATTTGGTATCAACGATGAGCAACGCCACAGCAGCTGTCACCAAAACCCTCACCACCATTGCCAAAGGCGCCCAGTTTGATCGGATGTTTGATGCCGAAGGCACAGTCCTCAAAGACTCGGCTGCAGGCACGACATGGGAGTCGGCGCAGTGACGGTTTTGAGCAGCAAAGGCTCGGTACCCGTGACGCCCGTTTATTGGGCCGAGGCCTGTGCGCACCTGGCCGATAAAGACCGGGTCATGAAAAAACTGAT
>CAITSG010000487.1 GCA_903894995.1 uncultured Burkholderiales bacterium | reverse complement strand
TTTGATGGACTACGGCTTTCACGCGCCCACGCTGAGCTTCCCGGTGGTCAACACATTGATGGTGGAGCCCACCGAAAGCGAAACCCTGCAAGAGCTGGACCGCTTCATCGACGCGATGATCGCCATCCGCGAGGAAATCCGTCTGGTGGAAAACGGCAGCTGGCCGCAAGACAACAACCCGCTGAAACACGCACCGCACACCGCCGACAGTTTGCTGGGCAGCGAATGGAACCGCCCCTACAGCCGAGAAGTCGGTGCGGCCCAAGCGCAGCGTGTTCCCGGCAGCGTCAAATATTGGCCGCAGGTGGGCCGTGTCGACAACGTGTATGGCGACCGCAACCTGTTTTGCAGCTGCATTCCGCTGAGCGAGTACGCAGCGTGATCACGGATTGAAAGACGCTCATCACAACACTATCTATGCCATCCCAGTCTTCTCTTTATCTTTCCGGCATTCTCTTTGTCATCCCGGCCTTGAGCCGGGATCCATGCATGCCAAGAAGATGGACCCCGGGTCTTCGCCCGGGGTGACAGAGTTCAAGAACAAGCGATAGAAACCAGTTTCGCGTCGGGAGAGCCTGTACGGCCTTGAAAAAGCCTTGTGCAGCGCCGAAGGAGCAACCACCCCGGAAACTCTCAGGTACCCAGGACCGACTCGAAGCGGAGCCCTCAAGCTCCACACACTCTGAAGAGCGCCCCCGATTCGTCACCGGGGTCCACCGCAGGAGCAAGCCTCACACGAGGTGAATCTCTCAGGTTTCAAACAGAGGGGGTCATGCCGCGCACATTCGGTGCGCTGCGTGTCCCACTGTTTGAGACGCATCAAAGAGAGAAACTCCTATGAAAAATCCCATCGTCAAAAAACACATGGTTGTGGTGGGCGGCGGTATCACCGGCATCACCTCCGCCTACGCCTTGGCCCAGCAAGGCATTCAGGTCACCCTGATCGAGAAAAACCGCTACCCCGGCATGGAAACGTCGTATGCCAACGGCGGTCAGCTGTCCGCCTCCAACGCCGAGGTTTGGACACACCCGTCCACCATCATCAAGGGCCTCAAATGGATGCTCAAGAGCGATGCGCCGCTGCTCATGAACCCCGCACCCACCTGGCACAAGCTCAGCTGGATGGCCGAGTTCGTGGCCGCCATTCCCCGGTACAAAGACAACACCATCGCCACGGCCAAGTTGGCCATTGAATCGCGCGAGCACCACTTTGCTTGGGCCAAAGCCGAGGGCATTGACTTTGACCACAAGCGCGAAGGCATTCTGCACATCTACCGCGACAAAAAAGGCTTTGACCACGCAGGCGAAGTCTCCAAGCTGCTGGCCCAAGGCGGACTGCCCCGCCGAGCCGTGACGCCCGACGAAATGAAAGCCATTGAGCCCACGCTGCAAGGTCAGTACTACGGCGGCTACTTCACCGAAAGCGACTCCACCGGCGACATCCACAAATTCACCTTTGGCCTGGCCAAAGCCTGCGAGCGCCTGGGCGTGGAGATCCTCACCGAACACCAGGTGCTGAATGTCGCATCGAACGGCCAAACCGCCACCGTGCAAGTTCAGCACGCGGGCCAAACCGAAACGCTGAGCTTTGACGGCATCGTGATCTGCGCCGGCGTTCATGGCCGGGGCTTGGCCGCTCAGCTGGGCGACCGTTTGAACATTTACCCCGTCAAGGGCTACTCGATCACCGTGGGCTTGAACGACGCCACCAGCCAAGCCTGCGCGCCCCAAGTGAGTCTGCTCGACGACGAGACCAAGCTGGTCACCAGTCGCCTGGGCGCTGACCGTTTCCGCGTGGCGGGCACGGCCGAGTTCAACGGCATTGACCTGGACATCCGAGCCGACCGCATCAAGCCGCTGGTCAACTGGGTCAACGAATGCTTTCCCGGGGTGGACACGCGCCGCGCCGAGCCTTGGGCGGGTCTGCGCCCCATGATGCCCACCATGCTGCCGCGCGTGGGTGCGGGCAAGAAGGCCAACGTGTTCTACAACACCGGCCACGGCCACTTGGGCTGGACCCTGTCTGCCATCACGGCACACCAATTGGCTGGCCATGTGATGGCCGCTATGCCGGACAATGTGCGTTCCTTCTTGACCCCTGCCGCCGCCTGACCATGACACTGCACATCCTGCCCGTTGACTACCAAAACCCCGCGCACCGCCAAGCCTTGGTGATGCTTTTGGACGCCTATGCCCAAGACCCGATGGGCGGGGGCGAGGCGCTGGCGCAGGATGTGAAAGCGCGCTTGTGCGATGACCTGGCCGCACGCACCGATGCGGCCAGCTTTTTCGCCTGGCTGGACGGTTCGCCGGTGGGCTTGGTCAACTGCATTGAGGGCTACTCCACCTTCAAGGCCCGCCCCTTGATGAACATCCACGACATCGCCGTGCTGCCGGGTCACCGGGGCGCGGGTGTTGGGCAAGCCTTGTTGGCGGCAGCGCAGCAACACGCTGTTGACCGCGGCTGCTGCAAGCTGACCTTGGAAGTTCTGACGGGCAACTCGCGGGCCTTAAAAAGTTATCTGGGCTTTGGCTTTGAGCCCTACGCGCTCGACCCGGCAGCAGGACAAGCCAGCTTCATGCAGAAGTGGCTTTGAACAGCGCATATTTTTTGATGGCTTGCATGGGTGGTGTTCAATCAATCGTGCGATTGAGCCAACGCAGATCGCTCGAAAAATTGACACTTCACCCATGTTTTTGGCCATGCGGATTTTTGTCTTTGCAGGAGGCCACCCCGTGGGCGATTGCATCCACACCGCCAAGACAAGCCATCACCCACAGGGGGGGCTCCTGCAAAAAACCCATCCCGGGCATCACCAGCCGCACTCCTGCGCAAACCGCCCCAAGGCTGCGGCGCTGTCCAGCCCCAGCTTTTCCATCGCCCGCTGCCGGTGCAATTTGACGGTGCGCAGCGCGATCTCCAGACTCACCATGATCTCAGGGTTGGTCTGGCCTTGGGCCACCCGTTGAATCACCTTGAGCTCCTTGTCCGTCAGTGACGACACCAGGGCTGCGACGGCAAGCTGGCGTTGCACGCCTGCGCGCTGCACCTCGCTCGCGCTCAACGCCTTGGCAACGGACACCAGCAGTTCGTCGGACCCGAAGGGTTTGATCAGGAAGTCCACCGCGCCTGCATGGAATGCGCTGACAACGTCCTGGGGCAGGCTCTGCCCGCTCATCAGCACCATCGGGGGCACATCGCGCCCTTGGAGTTGCCGCTGCAACGCCAAGCCATCGATCTCCGGCATCCGCAGGTCACACAGCAGGCAGCACGGCCCCGGAAATGAAGGCTCAGCCAAATCCAGCGCCTCCAGGTAGTGGCGTGCCAACGAAAAGGTTTGGACCGCATAACCTTCAAACCTCAGCCGCGCTGCCAAAGCTGACTGCACGTCGGCGTCATCATCGATCAGAAACACGCAGCCGCGCGCGTACCGCGCGGCGACGGCCTCGTCGGCCACCGTGACGATGCGCCGCGGCGCGCCAGAATGGGCCGGTCGGCGCTCATCGGGCAAAGTACTTGTTGATGTGTCCATCTGCTCAGGTTCCGGAAAGTTTGGCGGGAAAGGCCTGCGGCAGGTCCACCACCGCCAGTGCGCCGCCGCCCGGCGCATTGGCCAGCGACAGTGCTCCGTGATGTTGACGGACGATCGTCGTCGCAATCTCCAGACCCAGACCCAAGCCGCCGGGCTTGGTGGAAAAAAGCGCTTCACTGGCACTCATCAGCGCCTCGTCGGACAGCCCATGGCCTTGGTCGCGAACCGACAACAATGCCCGCTCCCCCTTGGCCTGCAGTGTGATCTCGATCCGCCGCACCGCCGACGCCGCGCTGGCCTCGATGGCGTTGGTCAGCAAAATGACCACCACTTGCGAAAGCTCGGTCGGGTCGCCAGACACCACCAAGGGCGTGTCTGGCGTCCGTTGGACCAGCTCGACCTGATGTGCCTCAAGCACAGGTGCCATCAGGTCGATCACGTCGGCCGTTATCCAGTTCAAGTCGACCCGGCCCAAGACGGAATCCACGGGTTGCAGTCGTTGCCGGATGCGCTGGACGATGGCATTGCCCCGCTTGGCGTTGCGCAAGATGGACTGTATCCACTCAACCTGCTGCTCGGTGCTGGTCCCAGATCTTTTCAGGCTGAGCGTGACCAGCTCGGCGTTCGACAAGATCGCCGTCAGCGGCTGCGCCAGTTCGTGGGCGAGCGCACCTGCCAAAGCGCCCAGGCTGCGCATGCGGTCGAGCCGAGACAATCGGGCAGAGAACTCACGCAATAACCTTTCCCGTTCGACCCGTCTGAGCTCTTTGGCCTCCTCAATGGCTTTACGATGCCACAAGATGCCCAAAAAGGAAAAATTGCTGATAACCGCGAAGAAGAGCGCAGCCATCCCGATGATGGCCGCCAATTGCGCGGGGTAGACCGCAGTGGGTAAATCTCGGTTCATTAGAAAAATCAACAGTTGGGTAGCTAAAACCAAGGCGGGAATCAGGTTACCCACCATCATCCAGCGAGCCGCTTTGCTGTGCTGCGTGCGGGCGATCAAGCCGCTGTACCAGGTCACGATCCCTAATATGAGAAGCACGATCGGATAAAAAATTAACGGCCAGAATATGAATCCTGTTGAGCGGGCCAATTCAACAGTCAGCCAGCAAGCGAACGCCAGCCCTAAAAGTTTGAACGAGGAGATACGCGGCCGGTTGAGGATTTCGCACAGCGACTGACATTTGATCAGCAAACCGTAGCAGATGAGCGCATTCGCCAGTGAAATCGTCACATGGTCAGGCGCGATGCCACGCAGTCCTATCAGACCAGTGCCCAGACCAAGCACCACCCCGCCAACACACCAGAAGCGAACATGGGCCAGCTGACGCTGATTCGGCCCTACGGCGCCCCACAAGGCTGTGGGAAAGACAATCAGCAAGATGCTGGTCATCCGGAAAAGGGTCAGGGCATCCATTGTTGGGCGTGATCTTAGTCAAGATGGCACCATTCTCTACACATCGCCCGCCAAGTAACACCAAGCTTTTGGTGTGGAGTTCGATCTTCCTTTTCGGCGCGGCCTGCAGGTGCTGGCGCAGACTCTACATGAGCAATCAAAGCGGGTATCGGTCTGTGGCCATGTGAGAGACAAAGCTGCAGTTGACAGGCACCACCATTGGCACCCTCAAGCACATCACTTGCGCGCAGTGGTGCCTCAATTTTAGATCACCAAGTCGAGCGCGATGTCCACTTCGGCGTACTCGGCCATCATGTCGGCCAGACCCACCTGCCCCACAGGCAACCACCTGTCGGACTGATGAAGGCCATCAAATTGGAGGGGCACTGCTTGTGCGGTCGTTCTGCCCGATACCGTCTGCAGCCAGACGTCCGCTCCCTCGGCTTGGCGGCCATCGGTCCAGGTGAAGCTGCTGCGCTCGCCGATCAGGTTGGCTTTGCGTTCGGCAACCGCTTGCTCTAAGTCGAGACATGTTTTTTGGCCAAGTTTTAGTCCTTGTTCATCACCGGGTGGACGCCACGTCCAGACCTTCAATACGCCACGGGCACAGGGTCCAGCGAGCGCCAAATAAACCAAGTCGCCACCGTGGCATAGGGACTCCAGGCTTGCGCGACCTCGCGCGCGTCGCTGCGGCTGACCGGTTCACCTGAAAAATAGTTGCGGCTGATGCCCTTGATCAAACCGACATCATCGAGCGGCAACACATTCGGGC
>CAITSG010000486.1 GCA_903894995.1 uncultured Burkholderiales bacterium | reverse complement strand
TGGGAATGCCTGCACAGGGGAGTGCCTGTCTTTTGTAGGAGCCCCGCCCCCGGGGCGATGGGTTGTGGTGTGCGAGGCTTGATCGCGACGGGGGCGTCGCTGCTACAGGGGGGAGCCCTGCATTTTGTAGGAGCCCCGCCCTCGGGGCGATTGTTGGGGTCTGCGAGGGTGATCGCGACGGGGGCGTCGCTCCTACAGGGACATTGAATGACGCGAGACGGGCCATCAGGCCGTCACATTCAAACCCGCTCGGTCACCCAAGCCTGCACGCTGGCCATGGCTGCAGGCAAAGCTGCGGGGTTGGAGCCACCGGCCATGGCCATGTCGGGCTTGCCGCCGCCTTTGCCACCCACTTGGCCCGCCACAAAGCTGGCCAACTCGCCCGCTTTGACTTTGCCTGTGGTGTCGGCCGTCACGCCAGCGGCGATCTGAACTTTGTCACCGTCCACAGCCGTGAGCAGGACCACGGCGGTTTTCAGTTTGTCCTTGAGCTTGTCCACGGTGTCGCGCAAGGTCTTGGCGTCTGCGCCATCCAATTGGGCCACCAAAAGCTTCACACCTTGGATGTCGACCGCTTGCTTCAACAGCTCATCGCCCTGGGCAGAAGCCAGCTTGCCTTTGGCCGCTGCCAGTTCTTTTTCCAGCGCCTTGACCTGGTCCATTACTTGGGCAATGCGTTGGTTCAGCTCAGCGGGCTGGGCTTTCAGCGTGCCTGCGGCCTGCGTCACGGTGTCTTCCAGCGATTGCAAATAAGCCAGCGCATTCACACCGGTCACGGCTTCGATGCGGCGCACGCCAGCGGCCACGCCGCCTTCGCCCACGATCTTGAACAGGCCAATGTCGCCCGTGGCTTTGACGTGGGTGCCGCCACACAGTTCGCGGCTGGAGCCAATGACTAACACACGCACGGTCTCGCCGTATTTCTCGCCAAACAACATCATCGCACCGGTTTTCTGGGCGCTTTCGATGTCCATCACACGGGCTTGTGCCGCAGCGTTGGCCAAAATTTCAGCGTTCACACGCGCTTCGATCTCGCGAATTTCAGCATCGGTCACAGGTGCGTTGTGCGCAAAGTCAAAACGGGTGCGCTCTGCGTTGACCAAACTGCCCTTTTGTTGCACATGGCTGCCCAGCACTTCGCGCAGGGCTTTGTGCATCAGGTGGGTGGCGCTGTGGTTGCGCACGGTGGCGGCGCGCACGGTCAGGTCCACATGGGCTTGAACCGCATCGCCGACCTTCAAGCTGCCGGATTTGATTTCGCCATGGTGGCCAAACACATCGGCCTTGATCTTGAGCGTATCCAACACGTTGAACTGGCCGCCCGCGTTGTGAACCATGCCCTGGTCGCCCACCTGACCGCCGGACTCGGCATAAAACGGGGTCGTGTCAAGTACCATCACGCCAGCCTGACCGGCCTGGAGTTCGGTCACAGCGTTGCCGTCTG
The DNA here is from genome assembly GCA_903894995.1 of uncultured Burkholderiales bacterium. GTDB lineage: Bacteria > Pseudomonadota > Gammaproteobacteria > Burkholderiales > Burkholderiaceae_C > Limnohabitans_A. The sequence goes on along the minus strand of CAITSG010000486.1, from coordinate 1,783 downwards.
CGTACAGGGCCAGCACTTTGGCGTTGGCCGTCAGGTCGTCATAGCCCACAAAGTCGTTGCCCTCACCAGAATAGTCGAGCGCCTTGTCCATCTTGAACTTGCCTGCCGCACGGGCTTGGGCTTTTTGCTTTTCCATGGCGGTGGCAAAACCGGCCTCGTCCACACTCAGGCCACGCTCACGGCACACATCGGCCGACAGGTCGAGCGGGAAGCCATAGGTGTCGTGCAGCTTGAAGGCCACTTCGCCCGGCAGCACTTTCACGCCACCTTCGAGGGCCGCGTCCAGAATTTGCATGCCGCTTTGCAGCGTTTCAAAGAAGCGCTCTTCTTCCACACGCAAAACGTCAGCAATGCGGTCAGCCTGATTGGCCATGTTGGGGTAAGCCGCGCCCATGAGCTTCACCAAATCAGGCACCAGCTTGTGGAAAAACGGGGTCTTTTGGCCCAGCAAATAACCGTGGCGAATCGCGCGGCGCACGATGCGGCGCTGCACATAACCCCGGCCTTCGTTGCTCGGCACCACACCGTCGCTCACCAAAAACGCGGTGGCGCGGATGTGGTCTGCGATCACGCGCAGCGACTTGTTGTTCAGGTCGGTACAGCCGGTTTCGCGCGATGCGGCTTTGATCAGCGCGTCAAAAATGTCGATTTCGTAGTTGCTGTGAACGTGCTGCAAGATGGCGGCCAAGCGCTCCAGGCCCATGCCGGTGTCCACACAAGGCGCGGGCAGTGGCGTCACGGCACCGGTTTCGTCCATGTTGAACTGCATGAACACGTTATTCCAGATTTCGATGAAACGGTCGCCGTCTTCATCGGGGCTGCCGGGAGGGCCGCCGGGAATGTGGGCGCCGTGGTCGTAAAAAATCTCGGAACAAGGGCCGCAAGGGCCGGTGTCGGCCATCATCCAGAAGTTGTCGGACTTGTAGCGGCCACCTTTGTTGTCACCGATGCGGATGATGCGGTTTTCTGATTGGATGCGCTCAGGCGTCCAGCCAGCCTTGACAAAAATGCCCTCCCAAATGCCATGGGCCTCGTCGTCTTCCATGTAGACGGTGGCGTAGAGCTTGTCGGCGGGCAGTTTGTAGACCTGGGTCAAGAGCTCCCACGCCCACTCCAGCGACTCGCGCTTGAAGTAGTCGCCAAACGACCAGTTGCCCAGCATTTCAAAAAAGGTGTGGTGGCGGGCGGTGTAGCCCACGTTTTCCAGATCATTGTGTTTGCCACCGGCCCGCAAACAGGCTTGCACAGATGCGGCACGCACATAACTGCGCTTGTCAGAGCCCAAAAACACGTCCTTGAACTGGACCATGCCCGAGTTGGTGAACATCAGGGTCGGGTCGTTGCCCGGCACCAAGGGGCTGGACGCCACCACGGTGTGCCCTTTGGACTCAAAAAAGTCCAAAAAGGTCTTGCGGATGTCGGAAACAGAAAAAGTGGCTTGGCTCATGGGGTTTGTGATCGCTCAAAGTGCAAGCGCACATTATAAGTTTCAGGCTTGTTGATCGATTCGCTGCAGGGCTGGCTTGCACCAGGGGCGATGTGTCTACCTTGATTGCTTGGCGTTCAAGCCAGCCACGCGGTGGCGTTTTGCGTGTTGCCCTGACATCGTGCGGCCTTGTGGGCGGGACGGCGCCAGCCCCATGGCCCCGACCTGCACCAAACCATGCAGGTCGGGCATGGGCCTCAAATGCCGGTGAAGTCCACATCCGAGTCGATCAGCAACATCATGCCGTTGAAGGTCGCGTTGGCGCTGCCAGCTTGCCATATCTGGCAGGTCTGGCTG
>CAITSG010000485.1 GCA_903894995.1 uncultured Burkholderiales bacterium | reverse complement strand
TTGGGCGCGGGCGCGGCCCAGGTTCATGGTCCAGTCCAGGCCCAGCACATCGCACTTCAGGCCCGCCATCTCGGGGAGCCACAGGCCACCGCCTTTGGTGAAGACCAAGCTGGGGATGCGCTGACCGTTGTGCTCGGTTTTCAATTGGCTCAGCACGCGGGCGGTGTAGGCCAAACTGAACTGCTGGAAAGCGCCATCGGCCAGCACGCCACCCCAGCTGTCAAACACCATGACCGCTTGGGCACCGGCTTCGATTTGGGTGTTCAGGTACAGGGCCACGGCGTCGGCGTTGATTTCCAGGATGCGGTGCATCAGGTCAGGGCGGCTGTACATCAGGGTTTTGACGTGGCGGTAGTCGTCAGACCCCGCGCCTTCGACCATGTAGCACGCCAGCGTCCAGGGGCTGCCGGAAAAACCGATCAGGGGCACGCGGCCGTTCAGTGCCTTGCGAATCGACGTCACCGCATCGAACACGTAGCGCAGCTTGTTCATGTCGGGCACTGCCAGCTCGGCCACAGCGGCTTCGTCGCGCACGTTCTTGGCAAAGCGCGGACCTTCGCCCAAAGCGAAGCTCAGGCCCAAGCCCATGGCGTCGGGCACGGTGAGGATGTCGGAAAACAGGATGGAGGCATCGAGCGGGTAACGGTCCAGCGGCTGGAGCGTGACTTCGGTGGCGTAGTCGACGTTGGTGGCCAGGCCCATGAAGCTGCCGGCTTTGGCGCGGGTGGCGCAGTACTCGGGCAAATAACGGCCGGCTTGGCGCATGAGCCAGACAGGGGTGTGGTCGGTGGCTTGGCGCAGGCAGGCGCGCAGGAAGGTGTCGTTTTGGAGAGGGGCAAATGCCGAGGACGCGGAGGAGGTATTGGAGGCCATGAATAAATCCGAAGTCAAGCCTTAGATTGTCTCAGGCTGTCAAGCCAGGGTCTAGCACTTAAAGCGCAGTCCATGGCCTGTTGTGCCGCATCACAGCAGGGCGTGGTGCAACAGACCCAACAACACGCAGGCACACAACATACGCACCACGCTGAAACCCTTCCAGACCAAGGCCCAGATGGCGAGGAGCGTCAGCGCCATCGCACTGAGATCGGGCGGCATGTGCCAACCTCCGGGCAGCCAGGTTTGACGTGCGAAAACGCCTGCCAAGTGCAAGATCACACCGATCACGGCGGCTGTGATGCCTTGCAAGGGCCCGGTCAGTGAAGGCATGTGTCGGGTCGACTCCACCAGTGGCCCGCCTGCCAAAATAAAGACGAAAGAAGGCAAAAAAGTGAACCAGGTCACCACGCATGCGGCCACCACGCCACCCAGCAATGGGTGACCCAGCAAGGCCTGGCTGTGCCCACCCAGAAAGCCCACAAAGGCCACCACCATGATCAGCGGACCGGGTGTGCTTTCACCCAAGGCCAGGCCATCCATCATTTGGGCGGCTGTGAGCCAGCCGTATTGCACCACTGCTGCTTGAGTCACAAAAGGCAACACCGCATAGGCACCCCCAAAAGTCAGCAAGGCCGCTTGCGTGAAGAAAACCCCCATGTGCGTGAGCGTGTGATGCAGTCCGAACGCCGCGGCGATCAGGCCCAGGCTCAGCGCCCAAATCCCCACGCCCAAGGCCAACGCGCAAAGCAGCCGCTTCGAACTGTGGTGAGTGTGCGCGGGCTGAGGTGAGGTGTCGTCGAGCCACGCTGCAGCATCAGAATACGGCGGGTTGGTCGACAAGGCGGGCTTGGGGTCGACTAAAGCGTTCTTTTTGGCCATGTCGGATACTTCAGGGCGCTGACGCGTCATACAGAAACCCAGTGCGGCCGAGGCTGCAATGATCAGCGGAAAAGACAGGCCCCACAGAGTGCCAACAAAGGACAGCGCCGCCAGCACCCACAACCAGCGTGCCTTGAGGGTTCGTGTGGCCATGCGGTGTGCCGCCTGCAACACCAAGGCGGTCACGGCTGGTTTGAGTCCCCACAACAAAGCTTGCCCCCAAGGGTGGTTGCCCCAGGCGGTGTAAGCCCAACTGAGCACGATCAACAGCACCAAAGAGGGCAGTACAAACAAGGCACCCGCTGCCAAGCCGCCGCGGGTGCCATGCATCAGCCATCCGGTGTAGGTGGCCAATTGTTGCGCCTCAGGGCCAGGCAGCAGCATGCAGTAATGCAGGGCGTGCAGGTAGCGCTGTTCAGAAATCCAGCGGCGACGGACCACCAGCTCTTCATGCATCAACGCGATCTGGCCTGCGGGGCCGCCAAAGCTCACGCAGCCCAGCCAGAACCAAAAGCGCAGTGCCTCCTTGAAGCTCACTGGGGCCAGTCGTTGATCGGTGCTCATGGGGTGTTCCAATGTTCGCGAAAGGCCTCGGCAAATGATCGCGTGCCGCTCAAACTCAGGCTCAGAGTGATCTCGATGCTTGCCGAAGGCATCTTTGAAAGGTCCAGTGTTTGGAGAACGCTGTTCCAGCGGGTCTCAATCGAGGCATGGCCTTCATGGATTTGCAGGTCAAAGTCCCAATCTGCACCCTCTTCCAAAGGTCCCGGGGGGTAGGAGGCATACCTGTGCACCCAAGCCAGAAGTTCAGTCACTTCCTGCAACATGGCCAATGTATGGTGCGCTGCGGGTTGTGCCAGCGCGTCCCAACAGACCACGCCTTCGCTGTCTTCGCAGCAGTCGAATTCAAGAAATTGCAAATTCATGGTGTGTCAAGGGTTCAATGCCTTGATTGTCGCTGGAGCTAGGAGCCTGTCTCTTTGGAAACAGGGGGGCAGTTATTTTGCTTAAAAAATTCAGCGTTAAAAGGCTTGGAAATCTTTTTGACTCCAAGTGGCAACCACATCAGTGGCTTAATTCGATGTTTTAACGGTTGTCCATGTTGGCAAGGACAGTGGGCATTCGCAACAAAAGGTGGAACATGTTCCTACGAAATGCTTGGTATGTGGCCTGCACCGAGGCCGAACTCGAAGCCCTGGGCGACAAGCCCTTGGGCCGCACCATTTGCAACGAAAAAATGGCCTTCTTCAGAGGTCCGGACGGCAAGGTCGCTGCCGTTGAAGACTTTTGTCCGCACCGGGGTGCGCCCTTGTCGCTGGGCAAGGTGTGCAAAGGCCATTTGCAATGTGGCTACCACGGGCTGCAAATGGGTGTGGATGGCAAAACGGTGCAGATGCCTGGCCAGCGCGTGCGCGGCTTTCCGGCCATCAAGGCCTATGCCGTGGTGCAGCGTTATGGTTTTGTCTGGGTCTGGCCCGGCGACCCCTCCAAGGCCGATGAGTCGCAGATGCCGGTGTTCGAGTTCTTCGACAACCCGGCCTGGGCTTATGGTGGCGGGCTCTACCACGTCAAGGCCGATTACCGCCTGATGATCGACAACCTGATGGACCTGACGCACGAAACCTATGTGCACGCCAACAGCATTGGCCAGCCCGAGATCGACGAGACGCCTTGTGAGACCAAAGTTCAGGGCGACCAAGTCATCTTGCAGCGCCACATGTCAGGTATTCAGGCACCACCGTTTTGGCAAATGGCCATGAGTGGCAATGGGTTGGACCCGCAGGCCAAGGTGGACCGCTGGCAAATTTGCCGCTTCACGCCACCGAGCCACGTCATGATCGACGTGGGTGTGGCCCTGGCGGGCAAAGGTGGCTTTGATGCCGCCCCCGAGCACAAATCCTACAGCGTGGTGGTGGACTTCATCACGCCCGAGACCGAGACTTCGCATTGGTACCACTGGGGCATGGCAAGGCAGTTCAAGCCAGATGATGCGGCACTGACTGAGAAGATCCGCGCGGGTCAAGGCGGCATTTTCAACGAAGACATGGAGATGCTGCAGCTGCAGCAAGCCAACATCAGCCAATGGCCAGACCGCAAACTTTTGATGCTCAACATCGATTCAGGGGGTGTGCAGTCCCGCCGTATCATCGACCGCTGGCTGGCCAAGGAGCTGGCCCCCGACCTCCCGACTACCCCTGTGAACGGAATCCCCGCATGAGCAACGAAGACCTGACCCAAACCCCGCTGGCTGCCGACGGCAGCTTTGAAGTCCACCTGGCCCAGCGCGGCGAAACCTACCGTGTGCCGGCAGACCAGTCCATCCTGAAAGTGCTCAGCGACGCAGGCGTGGATGTGCCCTTTGCCTGCGAGCAAGGGGTTTGTGGCACTTGCCTGACCCAAGTGGTGGCGGGCAAACCCGACCATTGGGACATGTTCCTGAACACGCAAGAGCAAGAAGCCAACAACCAGATGCTCATTTGCTGCTCACGCAGCCAAACGGCGCGATTGGTGCTCGATCTGTAAAACGCCACAAGCCAGGCCAGGCGGATATTTGTCTTTGTAGGAGCCCACCTTGTGGGCGATGGTTTTTGATGGCGATGCTGTTGAGGGCGTGTGCCACGCCCATCGCCCACGGGGTGGGCTCCAACAAAAAAAGCGATCTCTTGAATGTTGTTCACGAATTCAGGGGGCGGATCAATCGGCTGGTACGCGTCCATCTCAAGCCCAGCCCAAGCCCGGTTAAGGCTGAACACAATCGCGGTGACAATACCGGCTCTTACGGTTTTTTGTCATGTCTGCCTCCGTTCACCCCCCCATTCCCCATGTTGTGTTGGTCATCACCAAAGGCGAAGCCGGTGGGGCGCAGACGCATGTGCTGGAGCTTTGCCGCGCTTTGCAGCATCGGGTGCGCTTCACGGTGGTGATTGGCGGGAATGAGTCCCGCAGTGTTTTGGGGCAGGGCCTGACGGCTTTGGACATTGCGGTGCTGGCGCTGCCTTCCTTGCAAAATTCGCTCAACCCGCTGAAGGTGCTGGCTTCGGTGCGCACCTTGCTGGCGCACTTGCGCACTTTGCAGCCCGATGTGATGCACGCGCACAGCGCGGTGGCGGGGGTGATTGCCCGACTGGCGGGCAAGATCGGGCAGTTTCCGGTGGTGTACACGGTGCATGGGTTTGGCTTCAAACCCCAGGCCCCTTGGCTGATCCGCACCAACGCCTGGCTGGCCGAGGCGGCACTGGCCGCTTGGACCACGCGCATGGTGTGTGTTTCCGCTTATGAGAAGGAACTGGCCAGCCAACTGCCCATGCAGCCCGATCGGGTGAGCGTGGTGCACAACGCCATTGGCGATGTGCCCTGGCGCAGCAACCTGCAAGCTGATGCGCCGCAGCTGGTCATGGTGGCCCGCATGGCCGCCCCCAAGCGACCCGATCTGCTGGTCGCGGCTTTGGCGCTGTTGGCGCAACAAGGCCTGCGCCCGGCGACCCGGTTTTTAGGGGGCGGGCCTGATTTGGGGGCGCACCAAAAGGCCGCTGCCGGTATGCCGCACATCGAATTTTTGGGCAATGTGGGCCAGGTGGCCGAGCGCCTGGCGCAGCACCAGATTTTTGTGCTGCTGTCCGACCACGAGGGTTTGCCGATGTCCATTTTGGAGGCCATGCGCGCCGGCATGGCCATTGTGGCCAGCCGTTTGCCGGGCATCGAAGAACTGTTGACCGACGGTGACAACGCCTTGTTGGTGCCCAACGCGCCGCAGGCTGTGGCGCAGGCCTTGCAGACTTTGCTGGCCGATGCCCCTTTGCGCCAGCGCCTGGGCCGTGCAGCCCGCGCCCGTTATGAAGCCCAATTTCAGCCCGAGGCCATGGCCGCGCCGGTGCTGGCCATTTACCAGCAAGCGCCTTTGATGCCCACGGCGCGCTGGCCCATGACCCGGCCCAGCCGCCACCAAAAGCAACTGGCTTCGCAGCAGTCGCATCGGCAAAGTGCCCACCTGGTCTGGAGTTTGATGGGCTTGTTGATGGTCGGGCTGGCCTATGCGATCAGCCAGCTCTTGATGGCCCGGGGATGGGCCACGGTGGATTTCGGCAACACGGTGCTGGCCAGTCTGGTGCCCTATGCCGTGGCGGCGCATTTGCTTTACCGGGGGGCGCACATGCCGGCTGCCGAGCGCGGCAGCTTGCTGCTGGTGACCACCGGCTTGCCCTTTTGGCTGACGCCGTTGGCGTTTGCCTTGTTGCAGCAGCCTTATTCGCGTGGCGCTTTGTTGCTCAGTTACCTGCTGTCTACTTTCTGGTTCTGGCTGGCCGACCAGTGGTTTTTGCGCCATCGCCCCTTCAGGTTGGTGTACCAGGACCCCCGTGTGCCCGAAATGCTCGCCCCTTGGTTGCACGGTGCCCAAGCGCAGGCACTGCCCCGCATCCGCTTGCTGCGCTGGCCCGAGCAGGGCATGCCACCCGGCACGGCGCTGGCCTGCGAGGGCGCGGTGGTGCTGCCGCACGCCGAGGCATCACCGGAGCGCCGCCGTTTTCTGACGGCCCTCAAGCTGCAGCACATCCACCTGTACAGCCCCGAATCGTTGCAAGAAACCGTGACCGGCCGCATCGCCGCGAAAACCCTGGACAACGAGCTGTGGCAAACCGATGGCAACCCGGCCTATGACCTGGCCAAGCGCTTGATCGATGTCGGTGTGGTGCTGACCCTGATGCCTGTTTGGTTGCCCTTGGCGGTGTGGGTGGCCTGTGGCGTCAAGCTCGATTCGCCCGGCCCGGCTTTGTTCAGCCAGCAGCGCACCGGTTTGCATGGCAGGGGTTTTCGGATCTGGAAGTTCCGCAGCATGCGGCATGAAAAGCATGCCAAGGTGCAGTTTGCCCAAGCTGACGATCCGCGCATCACCCGCTTTGGCCACTGGATTCGCCGTACCCGGCTCGATGAAATTCCGCAGCTGTTCAATGTGCTCATGGGCCACATGAGCCTGATTGGCCCACGCCCCGAGCAGGAGGGTTTTGTGCAGCAGTTTGCCGAGCAAATGCCCAGCTACCCCTACCGCCACCTGGTGCGCCCCGGCCTGACCGGCTGGGCGCAGGTGCAACAAGGCTACGCCGCCAGCGCCCAGGAAACCGCCATCAAGCTGAGCTACGACCTGTACTACATCACCCATTACAGTTTGGCCATGGATTTGCTGATCGTGCTCAAAACCGTTCAGACCGTGTTCACCGGGCGTGGTGCGCGCTGAAAGCAGGATGATTTGCCGATGAAACGCCAAGTGTTGCTGCTGACCGAGGAGTCGGGTGTGGGCGGCGTGCAGACCACGCTGAACTTGCTGACCACGGCCTTGGTTGCGCGCGGCTGGCAGGTCACGCGCTTGTCGGTGCGCCAGGGCAGGCCTTCGCTGTGGGCTTGCTGGCAGGCGGCGCGCCAGGCGCAGGTGCTGGTGGCCTCCAACAATTTTTGGCCGGCCTATTGGGCGGTGGCTCTGGGCTGGCTGAGTGGCCGACCCAGTGTGGTGTGGGTGCATGGCCCTTTGCACGAGGTGTTGCGGCAGGCCGGGGCCTCGCGCCCCAAGACCCGCTGGCTTCAAACCGTGTACCGACTGGCCAGCCAGGTGGTGTGTGCCTCGCAAACCTCTTTGGACAGCTTCAATCGGGTGATGGGTCAGTTGGGCCATGTGCGCAAACCTGACGCAGGGGATGCCTGCGGTGCTTGGGATGGCGGCCAAGCCGTGTGCGTGATCCGCAACCCGGCGGTGATGCCAGGCAACCACGAAGACCCGCCTGCAACCGATGCCGCACCCTCAACAAGCCACGCGCCAGTCCCCGTGACCGAGTACACCACCGCACGCAGCCAGCCCCCCAACAGCGGTGTTTCAGACCCAGTGATCCCCTTGGGTTTTGTCGGTCGCCTGTCTCCCGAAAAACAGCCATTGCAGCTGATCGCCATGCTGCAGCACTTGCCTGCGGCCTACCAGCTGCATGTGGTGGGCGATGGCGAGTTGATGGGCGCGATGCAAAGCGCCGGGCAGACTTGCTTGGCGCAAGGGCGTTTGCATTTGCACGGTCAACACACCGTGCGCGCGCAGACCTACTGGGCTTGGCGCGCCACGGTGTTGTGCTCGCTGTACGAGGGTTACCCGATGACAGCGCTGGAATCGCTGGCCTGTGGTGTGCCTTGCGTCAGCACGCCGATCCCGGCCCTGCAGGAAATGCTGGGTCCGCACGCGCCCCTGTGGCTGGCGCACAACCACAGCGCCTTGGCCTTGGCCAATGCGGTGCAAGCCTGCCTGGCGCAATCACCCGAGGCCTTGCAGGCTCAATTGCAAGCGACGTTGGCAGCCCATGGGTTGGAGGCGTTTGCGCAGGACTGGGATCGGCTGCTCAGCCGTCTGGTGCAGCGCGGTGAGGGGCAGGGCGCGGGCTCCGACACACGCACCGACACACCCTCAGGCCCACACGATGCCCATGACCCGAAGGCCAAGCCATGAGCACCGTTCATTTTGTCCATGGTGCGAGTTCTTATTTGCCCGAATTGGCCGCCTACACCCGGCACATCGAGGCCTTGGGCCACGCGGTGCAGCTGCATGCCAGCGCGCAGACGGTGCCCGATGCGGCCGAGGCGGTGTGGTGGATTTGCGGGCGTGTGCCGCACGACCAAGCCCGGCGCTTGCACGCTGCCGTGCAAGTGCACGAATACGCCTCGGCCAGCGTGGCACCTCTGGCCTGGGTCAAGGACCGTGTCAAACAATGGCAACATCCGGTGCCGGATTTTCGGGTGTTTCAAAGCGAATGGGTGCGCCAGCGCATGGGCTTTCGTGATGCGGTGCCTTTTGCCTTGCGCGACATGGGCGTGCCGGATCACTTTCTCACGGCACAGGCTTTGCAGGCCCCCGAGTTTGATGCGGTGTACCTGGGCGAGATGAGCCGTCTTTTGCATTTTTTACCGCTGCTCCAAACCCTGGACCAGGCGGGCATCACGCTGCTGTTGGTGGGGGATGTGCCCGCACCCTTGCAGGCGGCGCTGTCAGGCCTTGCGCACATCCAGTCCACGGGGCGCGTGCCACAGAGCGAGGTGCCCCAGCAATTGGGGCGTGCCCGTTGCGGCCTGAACCTGATGCCCGATGTGCTGCCCCTGAGCGAACAAACTTCCACCAAAATGCTGGAGTACCTGGCTGTGGGGCTGCCTGTCATCAGCAACCCCTATGCGTGGGCGCAGCGCACGGCGCTGGCGCATCCGGGGCGTGTGCAGTGGGTGCGCAAAGGAGCATCTGCCCCCTCCTGGCAACAGGCCGTGCGGCAAGTGCCCGCGCGGCAGACCGACCGCCGCCATTTGCAACACCTGAGCTGGCCTGCACAACTGCAGCATTTGCCGGTGTGGCGCGCCTTGTTTGGCGCTAAGCCATGAGCCTGTTCAAAGCCTTGCCCCGTGCCACGGCACCTGCGGCCTTGGGCAGTCTGGTGTCCTTGG
>CAITSG010000484.1 GCA_903894995.1 uncultured Burkholderiales bacterium | reverse complement strand
TAACCCACCAGCACCAGCAAACTGGTGAGCGTGTCAAAACGTGTGCCCGCCCGCACCGCCTTGGCGATGCCCAAAGGCACCGACACCATGTAACTCAGGAAAAACGTCCACAAGCCCAAGCTGATGGATACGGGCAGCTTCTCCTTGATCAAGCTCCAAACGTCTTTGGGGTAGAAAAAACTCTTGCCCAAGTCGAACTGCGCAAACTGCTGGAGCATCATCCAGAAACGCTCAGTGGGCGGTTTGTCAAAGCCATAAAGCGTTTTGATCTCTTCGATGCGTGCGGCATCCACGCCCTGACGGCCTCGGTAACCGCTGCCTGCGGCAGCCGCGCCCTCCCCGCCCGTGTCCCGGCCTTGCAGCTGGGACACCATTTGCTCCACCGGGCCGCCGGGTACAAACTGGATCACCACAAAAGTCATGAGCAGCACCCCGAACAAGGTCGGGACCATCAAGAGCAACCGTTTAAAAATGTAGGCCAGCATGGGTCAGGGGGCCTTTTTGGCTGGTTGAGCCGCTGTTGAGGGCGTTGGGCTAGGTGCGCTTGTGGCGGTGGGCGACCACCACACGGTGGTGACCAGTTTTTCTGGCTGGTAAAAACGGGGCAAATCGGCTGGGCGCGCAAACGCCTTGGCACGCCAGGACACCCGGTGCACCGCGCCATACCAGTGCGGCACGGCGTAATGGCCATGGCGCAGCACCCGGTCCAGCGCACGCAGACTGGTCACCAGTTCAGGCCGTGACGTGGCACTCACCACCTTGTCCAGCAAAGCGTCCACGGCAGGGTCTTTCAGGCCGATCACGTTGCCCGAGCCCTCCACGTCGGCCGAACGGCTGCCGTAGCGCTCGAGCAACTCGGTGCCAGGCGCTTCACTGCCCACGGTGCGGTTGCTGATGATGTCAAAGTCGAACACGTCCATGCGTTTTTGCAGCAGTGCAAAGTCGATGACCTTGTACTGAACTTTGATGCCCAGTTTTTCAAGGTTCTTGGCAAAGGGCGTGACCACACGGCCCATCGAGCCCGAACTGTCCAAAAATTCGATGCTGAAAGCTTGGCCCTTGTCATTGCGCAAAGCGCCATCGCGGTAGGTCCATCCGGCTTCTTTGAGCAAATCACGCGCTTGGCGCAAATGGTCGCGCAGGGTGTGGCCCGAAGCTGTGTCCAGTGCAGTCTGGGGCGGTTGCGGCACATCCTGATCGAACACAGCGGCGGGCAGTTTGCCCCGCAAAGGCGAGAGCAAAGCCAACTCGTCGGGGCCGGGTCGGGACTTGGCCTCGAAGTCGCTGGCCACAAAATAGCCGCGCACCCGGCTGTAGGCGTTGTAAAACAGTTGCCGGTTCAGCCATTCAAAATCCATGGCCAACGCGATGGCTTGGCGCACGCGCACGTCTTGGAACTTGTCTCGGCGCGTGTTGAACAAAAAGCCCTGAAAGTCACCCGCGTTGCCATGCGGCAATTCGGCCTTGATCAGATCGCCCCGATCGAACGCGCGACCCGTGAAGGCCCTGGCCCATTCACGCGCAATGAAAGACTGCATGTAATCGAACTCCCCGGCCTTGAAGGCTTCGAGCTGGGCCGTGGAGTCTTTGTAGATTTTGTAGGTGATGCGGTCGAAATTGAATTGGCCTTTGCGCACGTTCAAGTCGCGGGCCCAATAAGCCGGGTCGCGCTCGTAGGTGATGTCCTTGCCAAACTGAACACGGCCAATGCGGTAAGGGCCAGACGCAATGGGGATGTCCATCACCATCTGGTCCAAAGGCTTGTGGGTGTTGCCCTGCAACCCCCACTTTTGGCTGAACACCGGCAAGCTGCCCACGATCAAGGGCAACTCGCTGTTGGGCCGCACAAAATCAAAACGAATGCTGCGTTCGCTCAGGACGCTGGCACCTTTGACCTCGCCAAAATAGGTGCGGTACTGGGGGGCGGCCTGCTTGCTGGTCAGGCGCTCAAAAGAATGCCGAACATCGGACGCCAGCACCGGATCGCCATTGTGAAACCGGGCTTGCGGGTGGATCTGGAAGGTGACCGACATCCGGTCACTGGCCACGCTGACGTCCGAAGCCAACAAGCCATAGGCTGTGGTCGGCTCGTCCATGTTGCCCACCAGCAAGGTGTCAAACATCATGCCCAGCATGGACGGGGGTGCGCTGCCTTTCAAGGTGAAGGGGTTGTACTTGTCAAAGTTGGACTGCCGGGTGGGCGGCACCAGCATGACCTCGCCGCCTTTGGGCGCGTCAGGGTTGACATAGGCAAAGTGGGTAAACCCGGCTGGGTAGCGGATGTCCCCGAATTGGGCGTAAGCGTAGGCAGCCCAGGCGTTGCCCGTAAGCCCAAGCCCGAGGGCCAAGCAGCAGTGTGTCCAGAAACGGGCCAAAAGTCTTCGCATGCGACAATTCTGCCCACATTTTTCAGGAGTTGAATGCATGACCACAAAAACAGGATTTCTTTCGGGCAAAAAGTTGTTGATCACCGGCGTGCTGTCCAACCGCTCGATCGCTTATGGCATCGCCAAGGCCTGCCACGCACAAGGTGCCGAGCTGGCTTTCAGCTACGTGGGTGAGCGCTTCAAGGACCGCATCACCGAGTTCGCGGCCGATTTCGACTCGAAGCTGATTTTTGATTGCGACGTCGGCAGCGATGAACAAATTGAAAAACTGTTCACAGACCTGTCGGCCACCTGGCCCAAGTTCGATGGTTTTGTGCACGCCATCGGCTACGCCCCGCGTGAAGCCATTGCTGGCGACTTTCTGGACGGTTTGTCGCGCGAAGGCTTCAAGATCGCGCACGACATCAGCGCTTACAGCTTCCCCGCCATGGCCAAAGCGGCTTTGCCCTACCTGAACGACAAGTCGGCCGTGCTGACCCTGACGTACTTGGGCGCGATCCGCACCGTGCCCAACTACAACACCATGGGCCTGGCCAAAGCCAGCCTGGAAGCCTCTGTTCGTTACCTGGCCGAATCATTGGGCAGCCAAAAACGTGGCCTGCGCGCCAACGGCATTTCCGCAGGTCCCATCAAGACCTTGGCGGCCAGCGGCATCAAGGGTTTTGGCAAGATTTTGTCGGTGGTGGCCGAGGCCTCGCCCATCCGCCGCAATGTGACCATCGAAGATGTGGGCAATGTGGCGGCGTTCATGCTGAGCGACTTGGCAGCGGGCGTGACGGCCGAGATCACTTATGTGGACGGTGGATTCAGCCAAGTGGTCGGTGGCATTGCGGAGCCAGCGGCTACTGCTTAATGCATTGTCATTGGCTGGAGCTTGTGAAGCCTGGGTTCTGCTTTTGTAACGACCGCCCGAGAGCAGGCGGGCGCTGCCCGGGCTCATAACTCGCTTCGCTCGCCAAATCGCCCGGTTCAGCGCCCACCTGCTCTCGGGCTAAATGGGTGATCAGAAATTCGCTAGCTTGGTGTTGGTTTTCTTCCGCTCTAAAACGACGACTCTATCTACAACCGTCTTAAGTCAGTGATCGGCTTTTTGTTGAAGCACAGCGATGGGTGATCAATTTCTGCATCACACTTAGCCATGATCCGGAATAGAAAAAAGCGGCGAAAGCCGCTTTTTTCTTTTCTCCCCCGCAGGTGAGTTGGGGCCCTGTGCGGGGGCGATGTGGC
>CAITSG010000483.1 GCA_903894995.1 uncultured Burkholderiales bacterium | reverse complement strand
GGGTCGTTCTTGAGTTTTCGTTCGTTTTCCCATTGCACGCGCAGTTCAGGCTGGCATTGAAGGAAGAGTTCGAGTTGCTGCTCGGCGTCGACCACCATGGTGCGAAATTTGTAGCAATTGAAGGTTTTGCCGTATTTGCCCACGCGTGGGTGTGCAAACAGGGCCGGGCCGCCGTCGCGCCGGATCAGCACGGCAAGGCCCAACATGACGGGGCTCAGTACCACCAGCAAGGCGATGGCAGCCAAGGTGTCAAACACCCTTTTGGTCAGGCGGGCTGGCCAGCGTCGCAGGTTGTTGCGCATGCGCAGCATGGCGACTTCGTGTGAGAAAAAATGGGAGATGTCGGTGCCGTGCAGCGGTATGCCGCGCATGGCGGGGATGACGCTGATGTCGGGTGCGCCCCATTGGGCCAACATGCGCAGCCAGTGTTCACGTTGTTCCGATTCGGAGTGTTCTAGGGCAATGACCCATTGCACGCCGATTTGTCCGGCAAGAGCTTCGATTTGATGCTGTTGCAGGCGCGGGTAGGTGGTGGGGTTGTCGCCTTTTTGGCCTTCGCATGTCGAGACAAAACCGATGACTTGCAAGCCGAGTTCGGGCTGGCTTTTGAGGGCCATGGCGGCATCGGCGGCGTTGTTGCCGACGCCAATGATGACGGTGGGCCGAATCCAAAGGTTCAGGTGTTTGAGCAGGTTTCGCGTCACGGCCCGCATGCACACCAGCGCCAGCAAAACCATGCCCCAAGAAATGCACCACCAAGGCAGGGACACTTGCCAGTGGTTGATGGCCACGAGCGACATGTCCAGCAGCGCCAGCAAGCCGATCAGGCGTAAAAAATCGCCCAGTTCGTCCCAAAAGGGGCGTCGGTCGCTGTAGTGCTGGTAACTGATGAGCAACAAGAATGTGCCCAGCATGCCCATGAACCCCCAAGAGATGAGCCGTGCTGTTTGTTGTTGGTCCAACCAGTGCGCCACGTTGAGCATACTGCCCGTGGCCAGCCCTGTGCAGGCCAGTGTGGCCAACACAAAGGCCAGCATGATGGCGGCCAAGTCACCGCACAAAATGGCGAGCTTGGACAGCCGCACGGTGCGCAAGCTCATGGTCGAGGCCTCGCGCACGAAAGGCGCTGAAAGGCTGTTGGCTTGATTCAAACCCAATACCCTTTGTGCATGGACAAGCCCTTGGCCAGCCACTGGGGCATGTGCGCATGAAATTGTCCGGTTTTGAATCCGGCATATTTCATTAAGTTTCGCAATAATGCTTCGGGCAATAAATAGGCTGATTTTTTAATTAAATAATGCTGCTCTGATCGAATAAATTGAATACCTTCATTTGCAGCCGATCCAAATGTTTCAATTAACCAGCGCTGTTGGGCATGAAAAACACCGGTGTCGAAGTAACGGCCGAGTTCTTCACGCAGGGAATAACTGTGTGAGTGGTAAACGTTGGCGTTGGCTTGGTAACGTATGGCGTGACCGGCCAAGAGCAAGCGGGCGGCAAGGTGCATGTCCTCACCCAAAATCAGATCGGTGGCAAATCCTCCCACTTGGTGCAAAGCCGATAGCCTGTAAGCGGCAAAGGAGTTGGAGAGAAAGCAGGTTTTGATTCCTTTGTGGGTTTTGTCTTGCAGGGTGACGGTGTGGCTTTGCGGGGGGTAGTTGAACAGCCGGGCATGGGCGGCGATGGGGGTGGCGTTGTGGTGGGGCAACTGCCGACCGTAAGCTGCAGCGACTTGGGGGTCGTTGAATGCTTGCAACAGATTGCGCAAGGCGTAGGGGTCGGCAAGGATGGCGTCTTGGGTTAAAAAAATCACAAACTCGGCACCTGATGTGTGCTGCTCGATGCCTTGCTGTCGGGTTCTGCCATGGTTGAAACGACGTCGACTCACGGTTTGCACCTGGTAGCCCCGCGCTTGCGCTGCTTGTGCACTGCCGTCGGTTGATTCAGAGTCAAGAATGACGACTTTGAGGGGCTGCACGGCCTGTTGTTGGATCGCCTCCAAAAAGTTGGGCCAGGTCGGGCCGGGGTTGCAGGTCGGAACCAAAACGACGGCACGCTCACAAAATGATTTTGAGGACTGCGGAAAGTTCGCCATTTTTTGGTTTAAGTTTGTATCTAAAAACATACTAGCTTGTTATTGTGCCTTTATTGGTTTGATGTTTATGAGGCTTTTTAATAAAAAATTGAGAATTAAGGCACTATGTGCAGCTTCTTGTCGCGTCCCGGCTATAGTCCCGCACCGGCCAAATGGCCCTCTGTGTAGAAAAAAGGCGCCTGAAGGCGATACGGCATGAATGTGCAACCCGAGTTGGTTTGGACCGAGGACAATGAAACGCGGTCACGGTTTTGGCGCATGGACCAGGGCGCGGTGGTACCCAAAAAGGTGGTGTTGGCCGATGACACGATGAGCGCGGACACAGCGTTTCGGCTGGCTTGCGAGGGCACGGGTTTGCTGTGGCGGGGGGATTTTCAAAACGCCCGCCAGCTGTTGCAGGCTTTGGCTAGGCGCATCGACAAGCCCAAAAAGGTGCGCGTTAAGAAATCAGAGACGACCCCCGCCGTGGTGCCCGGGGCGGCGTTTCACACGCATCGCCAAGCGCAAGCGCACAGAAGCCGCGTGTTGAACCAGGTTTTGATTGAGTTGGATGGCGATTACGGCGTGGGGTTGCGGCGCGCGCCCGATGTGCGCCAGGCTTGTACGCAGGCTTTTGGGTCGGCCAATGGGCAGGCTTCGGTGCTGTCGCTGCGCAGTTTGCAGGGGGTGGTGGGGGCGTTTGAGT
>CAITSG010000482.1 GCA_903894995.1 uncultured Burkholderiales bacterium | reverse complement strand
TTCAAGCAAGAACACGGGGACTGGACACTGCGCGAGTTTGTCAGAGTGGACAACATCACCGATCAAAAACATGCGGGTTCGGTGATCGTCAACGATGGCAACAAACGCTTTTTCGAGCCAGGTCCAGGTCGCAAGTTGCTCTTGGGCTTGGAGGCACAGCGCAGGTTCTGATTCATTTCCCTCTGCAACAGTCAAAGGCCCCTTTTCAGGGGTCTTTTTTTGACCTTGGCCTTTTGAGTGGTGAACGTTTTGAGGGGGTATACCTATGAAATCATTTGCCGTACCACATTGACGCAGTGTCACAAGCGGGTGACAGCGGTGGTCCACGGTCAGTTTGGAGCTTGCTTCAAGTTGGCGCAAAAAGACAGGTTTTGGGCATGTTTTAGGGTTGGCACGGTTGCTGCGAAAAGAAAGGCACGTCAAGCAAGACGTTTAACCTTTTCAGGAAACTCTCATGATTTACGCAGCACCCGGCGCCGCTGGCGCCAAAGTCCAATACAAAGCCCGTTACGACAACTTCATCGGTGGCCAATTTGTGGCCCCGGTCAAAGGCCAATATTTCGATGTGATCACGCCCATCAGTGGCAAGGTCTACACACAGGCCGCACGTTCTGACGCGGCCGACATCGAGCTGGCGCTGGACGCCGCTCACGCCGCAGCCGACGCTTGGGGCAAGACCGATGCCGCCACCCGCGCCAACATCCTTCTGAAAATTGCCGACCGCATTGAAGCCAATCTGGAAATGTTGGCTTACGCCGAAACCGTGGACAACGGCAAAGCGATTCGCGAAACACTCAACGCCGACATTCCGCTGACGGTGGACCACTTCCGTTACTTCGCCGGTTGCCTGCGTGCGCAAGAAGGCGCACTGTCCAACATCGACGAGAACACCGTGGCCTATCACTTCCAGGAACCCCTGGGCGTGGTCGGTCAGATCATTCCTTGGAACTTTCCCATCTTGATGGCGGCCTGGAAACTGGCCCCCGCCATTGGTGCGGGCAACTGCGTGGTGCTCAAGCCCGCCGAGTCCACACCCATCTCCATCATGATCATGGCTGAGCTGATCGCCGACTTGTTGCCCCCTGGTGTGCTCAACATCGTCAACGGTTTTGGCCGCGAAGCCGGCATGCCACTGGCCACCAGCAAGCGCATCGCCAAGATCGCTTTCACAGGTTCGACCTCCACAGGCCGCGTGATCGCCCAAGCCGCTGCCAACAACCTGATCCCCGCCACGCTCGAACTCGGCGGCAAGTCGCCCAACATTTTCTTTGCCGACATCATGGACAAAGACGATGGTTTCCTCGACAAAGCCATCGAAGGTTTGGTCTTGTTCGCGTTCAACCAAGGCGAGGTCTGCACCTGCCCATCGCGCGCCTTGATCCAAGAAAGCATCTACGACAAGTTCATGGAGCGTGTCTTGAAGCGCGTGGCCGCCATCCAGCACCAAAACCCGCTGGACACCGACAGCATGATGGGCGCACAAGCGTCCAAAGAACAGCTGACCAAGATCTTGTCTTACCTGGACTTGGGCAAGCAAGAAGGCGCTGAAGTTTTGGCCGGTGGCGAACAAGCTCACTTGGGCGGCGACCTTGAAGGCGGCTACTACGTGCAGCCCACCTTGTTCAAAGGCCACAACAAAATGCGCATCTTCCAGGAAGAGATCTTTGGCCCCGTGTTGGCTGTGACCACGTTCAAGGACGAAGCCGAAGCCCTGGAAATCGCCAACGACACACTCTATGGTTTGGGCGCTGGCGTGTGGAGCCGCAACGGCAACGTCGCTTACCGCATGGGCCGCGCCATCAAGGCTGGTCGCGTGTGGACCAACTGCAACCACGCCTACCCCGCACACGCTGCGTTTGGTGGTTACAAAGAGTCCGGCATCGGCCGCGAAACCCACAAGGTCATGCTCGACCACTACCAGCAAACGAAGAACCTCTTGGTCAGCTACAGCGAGAGCAAGCTGGGCTTCTTCTGATCGATTGAATCGGTCATCCTCACAGGGGCGGCGCAATCCGCCCCTTTTTGTCTTGGCATGTCAGGAGATGAACATGGTTGAACGTGTGGTGGTCACGCCCGAAGCGCTGGCCTTGATCGATGAACTCAAAGCCCAATACGGCGAGCTGATGTTTCACCAAAGTGGCGGTTGCTGCGACAACAGTGCGGCCAATTGCTATTTGCCCACCGACCTGACGATTGGGCCTTACGACGTGTTGTTGGGCCATGTGGGCGGGGTGCCTTTTTACATCAGCAAATCGCAGTACGAGTATTGGAAACACACCCAGTTGATTCTGGATGTGATCGAAGGCTCGGGCGGCACCTTTTCGCTGGAAGGCAACACCGGCAAAGCGTTTCACACCCGCTCGCGCCTGTTCACCGACGAAGAGTGGGCCGCCATCGAGCCGCAGGTGTTGCGTGATCTGGCTTAAGTCAAGCGTTTAACATTCCCTCATGTTCGCTCAGATTCGACAATGGGCACGGCAGTTGAAATCCGACGTCGTGACCGTTTATTTTTCCGCCCGTGACCCCCGTTGCCCATGGCCTGTCCGCTTCTTGGCTTTGCTATTGGCCGCTTATGCGCTCAGCCCAATTGACCTGATTCCCGACTTCATCCCGGTGCTCGGCTACTTGGATGATCTGCTGATCGTCCCGATCGGTTTGTGCTTGGTTATCCGGCTGCTGCTGCCAGAGGTGTTGGCCGATGCCCGCATCAAGGCTGCAGCTTTGCACGCCAAACCCCGCAACCATGTCGCGGCTGCTTGCTTCATTCTGATTTGGCTGGCGCTAATGGTCTGGCTACTGCGGGTGTTCTCGTGATACAACCAGTGGCACAGTCATTTTGACCCGTGGGATAATTCCGTTCATGTTCAACCTGCAAACCCTGCGCAACGCCCACCGCCTCACCCGCTTCGTGCTGGTGTGGTTTGCATTGTTTGTGGCGGCGGCGGTGGCATCACCACTGGTCAAGCCTGAAGCCGTGCACCTGGTTTGCACCGCCATGGGCGGTGTGAAACTGGTGCAGGCGGACGCGGCAGGTGCTGAGGTTGACGGCGTGGTAGCACATACCGCGCTCGATTGCCC
>CAITSG010000481.1 GCA_903894995.1 uncultured Burkholderiales bacterium | reverse complement strand
CGGCTATGCCGGTGTGGCCGACCAGGTGGGCACGCCGTCTGGCGAGCTGGCCCTGTCCAACCTGCCCATGGGCGACTTGCTGGGTGGCACCATGCCCGGCGTCATGGGCATCTTGGCCGCGCTGTTTGACGCGCAGCGCACCGGCCAAGGCCGCCATGTGGACGTGGCGATTGCCGACGGCGTTCTGGCCCACACGGTGATCCCGCTCGCTGGCCTGCACAGCCGGGGCCGCGTGCCCGCGCCCGGTGGCGACAAGCTGACCGGGGCGCTGCCCTGCTATGGCCTGTACCCCACACAAGACGGCCGCTACTTGGCCGTGGGTGCTTTCGAGCACAAGTTCTGGGACAGTTTTTGCACGCTGCTGGGCCGCCCCGACTTGGCCGAGCACCACATCCCCAAAACGCAGGCCTTGAACGAATGGGTGCGCCGCGAAGTGGCCCAGGCCGTGCAAGCCCACCCCCTGGCCCACTGGGCGCAGCTGCTCGATGGTGCCGACTGCTGCGTGACCCCCGTGCTCAAGCTTGACGAGGCGCAACAGCTGCCGCACTTTCAGGACCGGGGCATGTGGGTGCAGGTGCAGACCGCGCAGGGCGAGACCATGACACAACTGGCCATGCCCCTGCAGATGAGCGGCTACCGCTTTGAAGTGCAGCGCCCCGCGCCCCTGCAGGGCCAGCACACCCGTGAGCTGCTGACCGCTGCGGGACTTGATGACGCCGCCATTGATGTTTTGTGCCAACGCAAAGTCGTAGGATAGAGGCCTTCCATCGACGCCGCCCATGATGTTTGAACCTGTTGTCCTGCCCATCGTTGCGAAACGGTTTGACCTTGTAGGAGCCCACCCTTGTGGGCGATGGCCTGCGGACCACCGCAGCCCAATCTTAGGCAGGACCCACACGCAACTGGGCAAGGTTTTGTGCCAATGAACCGCACGCCAAACGCCCACATCCACCACAGCATTCAACACACCATTGCGGCCTACCAGGTGGTGCAGATGCTCATGGCCATCGAGGACGAAGACCAGCGTGCCGCCGTGCTGCGCCGTGCCGGCATCCTGCCTGCGTTGCTCGAATCCAAACTGGCGCGGGTCACCCAAACCCAGTTTGCCCGCCTGATGACCGCGCTGGTGCGCCACCACCGAGACGAGTTTTGGGGCCTGAGCAGCACCGCGCTGCCTCTGGGCTCGTTTGCCATGGGCTGCCGCATGCTGGTGGGTCAGCGCAAACTGGGTGAGGCCGTGCGCGCCGGGTTGCGTTACTACCACGCGCTGCTGCCCGATTTTGTGCCGCGCTTGGTGGTCAGCGGCGGCGTGGCCTACCTGCGGATGAGCCCGCGCCACACCCTGAATGACCGCCAGGCCTACGCCGTGCGGGTCTTCATGTTCTTCAGTTACGGCGTCATGTGCTGGCTGGCGGCGCGGCGCATCCCGGTGGATGAAGTCGTCTACCAAGACCGCGACGTGGCTCGGCGAAGCGACGCATCCAAACTGTTCCAGGCCCCCATTCACCTGATGGACGGTGAATGGGGTTACCGATTCGACGCCAAATGGCTCGACCTGCCGGTGGTGCAAAACAAGGAAAGCGTGGAAGCGTTTTTGCACCAGGCCCCGGCCTGCCTGCTGGTCAAGTACCGCGACCAGGCCAGCCTGACCGAGCGCATCCGCCGACTGTTGCGCCGCTACTTGGCCGAAGAAATGCCCTCGCTCGAAGCCATCAGCGACATGCTGGCCACCACCCCCCAAACCCTGCGCCGCCGCCTGCAGCGCGAAGGCCATGGCTACCAAATGATCAAAGACGCCCTGCGCCGAGACGTGGCCGTCGAATACCTCACCCAGTCCGATCTGCCCCTGCTCGAAGTGGCCGCCCGCGTGGGTTTTTCAGAAGCCAGCACCTTCCACCGCGCCTTCAAAGGCTGGACGGGTCTGACGCCCGGCGCCTACCGCCAGGCGCACAACGAACCGGCTGACGGTCACCCGGTGCATGGATTCAATTGACAAACGGATACGACAGAAATGGAACCGGTGTGGGTCAGCGCGGATAGCATTGCCAAACCATGACAAATCTTGAACTCAACGAAGCCTTGCTGGATGCGGTGGCCGACCATGACCTGGCCGCCGTTCAACAATGCCTGAAAGACGGTGCTGATATTCTTTATGTCCGCACCTTGGACGACGACTACGGTGCGGTTCAGCCCATCACGGTGCTGAGCATGGTGCTGTTCCGATGGTCCGACTGCATGCTGAAAGAACCTGATTTTTTGGAATTCACCGAAATCACCGCGCTTCTTTTGGCACATGGCGCGGATACACGCCAAGCCATCGCATTGGCTGCGCAAAATTATCACCTGCACGATGTCAGATTGGCCGATGAAAACGACTTCGGGATGCCGCCTTGGCAAATGATCGCCAAGGCGCACACTCAGCGTTACCCCGACGAGCTTTGAATCGGGTTTTGACGCTTCAACGCTCAAATTGCATCATGTTGATCACCCGCTTTGCGCGGGAGACTTATTCAGCAAAAACCTCTTGCAGCGTCACCAACACGGCACTCAAAGTCTTTGCAGTTACAGCGCCCAGCTTCTTGACCAAACGCAGCTTATCGACGGTTTGCAGTTGGTCCAGCACGATCAAGCCCTTGGTGCCGGCATGCGTCACCGGCACCCGGAACGGAGCCGCAAAGCCCTTGGAGGTCATGGGGGCCACGATCACGGTTCGCAGCTTGTCATTCAACTCTGCTGGCGACATCACCACGCAGGGGCGTGATTTCTGGATTTCGCTGCCCACGGTCGGGTCCAGATTCACCAGCCAAATGTCACCTCGCTTCACCAGCTCAGCTCCGCATCGTCTGTGTTGCCGAACTCGCCCATCAGCAGGGCATCGTCGCCCTGAGCCGCCACGGCAGCTGCGGCCTCTGACCAACCAGCGCGCACCGCCTTGGCCGGTTTGCTCAAAATGATCTGCCCGTTCTCCACCACAATGTGGGCGGTGGTCTGCTCCTCTAGCCCTGCTTGAGCCAGCAGCGCTTTGGGCAGCACTACGCCTTTGCTGTTCCCGATGGTTCTGATGGCGATTTCCATGAGCTCCTCCTGTTGCAACAATGTTAAATTTTGACCGGGATAATGTCAAGCAAGAGTTGGCGGATTGTTTGAGTGAAATACCAATCTCACCCTGGTGGCTGTTGCCCGGCGCACAACGAACCGGCTGAGGCTGAAGCGCTGGTAGGTTGATGGCCTGAAAATGTCATTTCCTGCCAATCATCTTGAACTGATTGGCGATTGGTAAAGCCCTGCTGCCGCTCGATACTTTGTCCGTATCGAACCCTTTCAAGGAGCAGGCATGGCGGTTAGCAAGCGCGCTGTTCACGTCGTTGGCGTGGGCATGATCCCTTTCACCAAACCCGGGGCCAGCGAGTCCTACCACCTCATGGGTGCGCGGGCGGCTCAGCTGGCGCTTGACGACGCGGGCGTGCCGTACGACGCGGTGCAGCAAGCCTATGTGGGCTACGTTTATGGTGATTCCACCGCCGGGCAGGCCGCCATCTACGGCGTGGGCCTGACGGGCATCCCGGTCTTCAACCTCAACAACAACTGTTCCACCGGGTCGAGCGCGCTGTTCCTGGCGCGCCAGGCGGTTGAGAGTGGCATGGTCGAATGCGCCATTGCCCTGGGCTTTGAGCAGATGGTGCCTGGCGCGCTGAAGGGCGCTTACGACGACCGGCCATCGCCCATGGCCCGCTTTGCAGAGGCCATGACCGCGCACCAGGGGTTTGACCCGGCCGCGCCGCGTGCTGCGCAGTTCTTTGGCGGTGCGGGCATGGACTACATGAAGGAATACGGCATCCGCGCCGACACCTTTGGTCGCATCTCGGTCAAGGCGCGCCAGCATGCGGCGCGCAACCCGCTGGCCGTGTTTCGCCAGACGCTCACGCTCGAAGAGGTGATGGCCTCGCCCACTGTGTTCGGCCCACTCACGCGCTACCAGTGCTGCCCGCCCACTTGCGGCGCGGCAGCCGCCATCGTTTGCTCGGCCGACTTTGCCAAAAAGCACAAGCTCGACATGCGCGTGGTGATCGCCGCGCAGGCCATGACCACCGACACCCCTAGCACCTTTGAGAGCGATGACATGCGCCGCGTGGTGGGCTACGACATGACGGCCAACGCGGCCAAACAGGTCTACGAAGCCGCAGGCATCGGCCCCGAAGACCTGGACGTGGTGGAGCTGCACGACTGTTTCACAGCCAACGAACTCATCACCTACGAAGGCCTGGGCCTCACGCCCGAAGGCACCGCCGAAAAGTTCATTCTGGATGGCGACAACACCTATGGCGGGCGCATCGTCACCAACCCCTCGGGCGGCCTGCTGTCCAAGGGGCACCCGCTCGGTGCCACCGGGCTGGCGCAGTGTTACGAGCTGGTCTCGCAGTTGCGCGGCACAGCCGACCAGCGCCAGGTCGAAGGCGCACGGCTGGCGCTGCAGCACAACCTGGGTTTGGGCGGTGCTTGTGTGGTCACGCTGTACCAAAAGGTGTGAACATGAAGCCCCCACGCTCCTCACTTCGTGCAGTCGCTGCCCCCCAAGGGGGTGAAAAATGATCGACCGTCAATTCATCGGCCACACCATGCCCGCGTTCGAGGTCCTGGTGGAAAAGGGCCGCCTGAAATTCTTCGCCAAGGCCACGGGCCAGACCGACCCGGTCTACACAGACGAAGCCGCTGCCCGCGCCGCAGGCCACCCGGGTTTGCCCGTGCCGCCCACGTTTTTGTTTTGCCTGGAGATGGAGTCGCCCGACCCGGCAGCGATCCGCAACCTGTTGGGCATGGACTACCGCAAGCTGCTGCACGGCGAGCAGGGCTTCACTTTTCACCGCATGGCCTATGCGGGTGATGTGTTGCGCTTTGAGCAGCGCATCGAAGACATCTACGACAAAAAAGGCGGCGCACTCGAATTCGTTGTCCGCAAAACCCGCGTCAGCAACCAGCGTGGCGAGCATGTGGCCGACTTGCGTGCCGTGACCGTTTTGCGCCACGGCGTCAGTGCATAAGGAAACCCCCATGACCCTCCCCTCTTTTGACGCTCTGCAAGTGGGCGACGTCATTCCTGCGCTGGAGCTGCCGCCCGTTTCGCGCCTGACGCTGGCGCTTTACTGCGGCGCATCCGGCGACCACAACCCGATCCACGTCGACACCGACTTCGCCGCCATCGCGGGCTTGCCCGACGTGATCGCGCACGGCATGTTGTCCATGGGCTGGCTGGCGCGCTTGCTCACCAACTGGGTGCCGCAAACGGCCATTCGCGACTACAGCGTGCGCTTTGCCGCCATGACGCAGGTGGGCGAAAAAATCACCTGCACTGGCCAAGTGACCGAGAAATTCGAAGTCAATGGCGAGCGTCGCGTGCGCCTGTCGCTCACCACGGCCAACGCCGATGGCCAAGTCAAGTTGGCGGGCGACGCGGTTGTTGTCTTGCCCTGAAACATTTTTAGAAAAGGATCCGCCATGACCCGCAAACTTGAAGGCCAGGTGGCCCTGGTGTCAGGCTCTGGTCGCGGCATTGGCCGCGAAATCGCGCTCAAGCTGGCCAGCGAAGGCGCACGCGTTGTCATCAACGACCTCGACCAAGCACCTGCCGAGCAGACCGTGGCCGACATCGTCGCCAGCGGAGGCCAGGCCGTGGCCTGTATTGGCAGCGTGACCGACACCGACTTTGGCGACCGCTTCGTGAAGACCGCGCTCGACAACTTTGGAGGCATCGACATCATCGTCAACAACGCCGGTTACACCTGGGACAACGTGCTGCAAAAGATGAGCGATGAGCAGTGGGAGGCCATGCTGGCCGTGCACCTGACCGCGCCGTTTCGCATCTTGCGTGCCGCCTCGGGCTTCATCCGCGAAGCGGCCAAGCGTGAAGCCGAAGCCGGAATATCCAAGCACCGCAAGGTGGTCAACATCTCGTCCACCTCGGGCGTGTACGGCAACGCGGGTCAGGCCAACTACGCTGCTGCCAAAGCCGGCATCAACGGTTTGACCAAAGCCATGGCCAAAGAGTGGGGCCGCTACAAGGTCAACGTCAACAGCGTGGCCTTTGGCCTGATCATGACGCGCCTGACGCAACCCCTGACGGCGGGTGATGCCAGCGTGGAGATTCAGGGCCGCACCATCGCAGTCGGCGTGCAGCCGGACCGCCTCAAGGCCGCAGAATCCACCATCCCGCTGGGCCGGGGTGGCACGCCAGAAGAGGCGGCAGGCGCGGTCTACATGTTCTGCATCCCCGAGTCCAACTACGTCAGCGGCCAAGTGTTGGTCTGCGGCGGTGGCCGTCCTTAAGGCGCGTATGGACAGCATCCTCACCTTCCCCCGCAGCGTGTTTCGCGAAGACCACGAAATGCTGCGCACCACCGTGCGTCGCTTTCTGGAGCGCGAATGCAAACCCCGCCAAGCCCAGTGGGACAAAGACGGCAAGGTCGACCGCGAAACCTGGCTCAAGGCCGGGCGCGAAGGTTTGCTCTGCGCCACCATGGACCCCGAGTGGGGCGGCGGCGGTGGCGACTTCGGCCATGCGGCCGTGATCGTCGAAGAGATTGGCCGCTCGGGCGTGAGCGGCTTGGGCTTTGGGCTGCACTCGGATGTGGTGGCCCCCTACATCGAGCGACTGGGCACGCCAGAACAAAAAGCCCAGTGGTTGCCCCGATGCGCTACGGGCGAGGTGATTCTGGCCATTGCCATGAGCGAGCCAGGCGCGGGCAGTGACCTCAAGGCCATCCGCACCACGGCGCGGCGCGAGGGCGATGAGTACGTCATCAACGGCGCCAAGACCTTCATCTCGAACGGCCTGAACTGCGATCTGGTCGTGGTGGTGGCCAAGACCGAGCCCGAGCTGGGTGCCAAGGGCGTGTCGCTGATCCTGGTCGAGGCCGATCGCGCCGGTTTTCGCAAAGGCCGCAAGCTCGACAAAATGGGCCAGGAAGCGGCCGACACCGCCGAGCTGTTTTTTGAAGACGTGCGCGTGCCCGTGAGCAACATCCTGGGCGAAGAGAACAAGGGCTTTGCCTACCTGATGCAAGAGCTGGCACAAGAGCGTTTTGTCATCGCGCTGGGCGCAGCCGCCAAGATGGAAGCGATGTTTGACGAGACCGTGCGCTACACCAAGGAGCGCGTGGTCTTTGGCAAGCCACTGTTTGATTTTCAGAACACCCGCTTCAAGCTGGCCGAGATCAAGGTGCGCACCACCGCCGTGCGCATGATGGTGGACCAATACCTGGCCGAGCACCTGCGCCGCAAGCTCACCGTGCAAGAAGGCGCGATGGCCAAACTCTTTGCCACCGAAGAGCTGGGCAAAGCGCTCGACGAGTTGCTGCAGCTGTATGGCGGTTACGGCTACATGATGGAGTACCCCATCACCCGCGCCTTTGTGGACTCGCGTGTGACCCGCATTTATGGCGGCACCAGCGAGGTCATGAAAGAGTTGATCTCGCGCAGTTTGTGATCACCGTTTGTGCACCCCACACCGCACCCGCCTAAAGAGCCGCTCATGTCCACATCGTCGCTGCCTTATTGGCCCAAAGGCGTACCTCGCACGCTGAGCCTGCCGCAGGTACCGCTCACGCATTACGTGCAGGTCGCGGCCGAGCGCTACCCCAACAAGCCCGCCGTGATTTTTTGCGGCAGCACGCTGAGCTACGCGGCGCTGCATGCGCGTGTGGAGGCGTTGGCCGGTTACCTGACCCAGCGCCTGGGTGTGCAGCGCGGCGATCGGGTCTTGCTCATGAGCCAAAACTGCCCGCAATACGTGGCGGCCTACTACGGCATCATGCGCGCCGGGGCGGTGGTGGTGCCGGTCAACGCCATGTGCACGCAAAGCGAAATCCGCTACTACCTGCAAGACAGCGGTGCCCGCGTGGCCATGGTGGCGCAAGAGTTGTTGCCGCAGGTCATGCCGCTGCTGCAGCCCGCCGATGCGAATGCATTGCAAGCCGTGCTGGTGCATGCGTATTCAGAAGGCCTGCCTGCGCAGCCAGCCAGCGACGAAGTGCCGGATGAGGTGCCTGATGTGGTGCTCGCCCCGCGCCAGTGGCCCGATGCCCCGGGCCTGCATGGGCTCGAAGACGCCATCGCACAGGCCTTGCCCGCGCCCGCAGAGCACCCACACAGCGACGACCTGTGTGTGCTGCCCTACACCTCGGGCACCACCGGCCACCCCAAGGGCTGCATGCACACCCATGCCACGGTGCTGGCGTCCAACATGGCTGCGCAGGTTTGGCGCAGCATGCACATGGACTCGGTGTTTTTGGCTGTCGCACCGCTGTTCCACATGCTGGGCATGCAGGGCGGCCTCAATGTTCCGATCACGCTGGGGGCCACCGTGGTCATGCTGCCGCGCTGGCACGCGGCGTCAGCGGCGCGCTTGATCGAGAAGCACCGCGTCACGACCTGGTCTGCACCCCCAGCCATGTTGATCGACTTCTTTGCCAACCCGGCCGCCGCGCAGCGCGACTTGAGCAGCCTGTCGGCTTTGGCGGGAGGCGGCGCGGCCATGCCGGAGACGGTGGCGAACTTGCTGCAAACGCGTTTTGGCATCGCCTACAACGAGGCCTACGGCATGACCGAGACCGCCTCATTTTTGCTGGGCAACCCACCGGCACGCGGCAAGCGCCAATGCCTGGGCGTCATCACGCCCGGCGTGGACGCGCGCATCGTGGACCCTGAAACCCTGCGCGAGTTGCCCGTGGGCGAGGTGGGTGAGCTGGTCACGCGTGGCGCGCAACTCATGCGCGGCTATTGGCAAAACGAACAGGCCAACCAGACCTCATTTTTTGAACTCGATGGCCAAACGTTTTTCCGCACAGGCGACTTGGCCAGTGTGGACGAAGAGGGTTACTTCTTCATGCGCGACCGCCTCAAGCGCATGGTCAACGTCTCGGGCTTCAAGGTCTGGCCCGCTGAAGTGGAAAACACGCTCTACGAGCACCCGGCGGTGCACGAGGCCTGCGTGATTGCCGTGCCCGACGCCAAACGCGGCGAAAACGTGATGGCGCTCTTGGTGCTCAAGCCTGCTTTCAAAGGCCAAGTCACCGAGCAAGACCTCATCGACTGGAGCCGCGAGCACATGGCCGCCTACAAAACCCCGCGCATCGTGCGCTTTGTGGACACCCTGCCCAAGTCGGG
>CAITSG010000480.1 GCA_903894995.1 uncultured Burkholderiales bacterium | reverse complement strand
TCCACGGCGGCAATGGCGCTCATGGTCACCGGGCCGCGCCGCCAGTACGCGCCTTTGTAGAGGTATTGCCAGATGTCCTCGATCTGCTGCGGGTCGCGCCCGATCAGGCATGGGATGAGGTGGTCTTCAAGGTAGCTGACCACGGCCAGCTCACGGCCGTTGAGTGTCGCATCGCCCACGCCATACACGCCTTGGTCGGTCTCGATTTTGAGGGTGACAAAGTTGCGGCCGGGGCAACAAACGATGACGCGGGCGGCGGTGATTTTCATGGCTCAGGCCTCGGTCAGTTGCTGGACGGCGTGGTCCACGCCGAGCTGCAGGATGTGTTGGTGCCAGTGCGTGACGCGGGCGATCCAGCCTGCGTGTTGGGGCAGGGTGCTGCCCCACAGGTCTTCGCGGGCCAGCAGGGCGCGCACGCAGGCCTCGGGCTCGGTGCGTTGGGCTGCGCCCAGGGCCATCAGGCTTTCGGCTTGGGGGTCGTTCAGGGCATAGGATTGGCCCTGCTCGTCCACGGCCAGGGTGTAGCGCACGAACACGGCCGCAGCCAACGCGTGGTGTTCAAACGAAGCATCTTGCGCGATTTGCCCCAGCACCGAAGGCTGCCAGCGCTGCGGAATTTTTTGTGAGCTGTCGGTGGCGATCTGGTGCACGCTGTGTTTCAAGTACGGGTTGCCAAAGCGCGCGATCAGTGCGTCGCGGTAGTTGGCCCAGTCGCTGCGATTCAGGTGCGGCGCAACCTCTTGGCTCATCAGGCGGTGCACAAAGCTGCGAATGTGCGGTACACCGATGCAGCTTGCAATGAATGGCCTGCCGGTGACCGCGCCCATCAGCGCCATGGCCGAGTGGCTGCCGTTGAGCATGCGCAGCTTGGCTTCTTCGTAGCTTTGCACATCGGGCGTGACACGCACGCCAGCGCTTTGAAGCAAGGTGGCGTCGGCTGGGTCGGCAAAGCGGTCTTCGATCACCCATTCCCAAAAGCCTTCGGTGCTGAGCGAGGCGTCGTCGCGCAGACCCAGCGCCTGGCTGGCGGCGGCCAGCACTTCGGCGGTGGCGGCGGGCACGATGCGGTCGACCATGCTGCACGGAAAGGCGCAGTGCGCATCCAGCCAGCGCAGCACGTCTGTATCTTGTTCAGTCGTCGCGGCTTTCACCAAAGCCAACAGCTTGTGGCCATTGCCTTGCAGGTTGTCGCACGAGGCCACGGTGATGCCGGGCAAGCCGCTTTGCTGGCGCAGGCGCAGGCCGTCCAGCAGCAGCTGGCCTAAAGCGGGGGTGTAGCCTTTTTCTGTCACTGTGAGCGTGACCCAGCGGGTGCTGGGGGCTGCGATAGCTTGCACCACGGCATCGCGCTCGGTGGTGGCCACGCTGGTGCGCCACAGGGCCCCGGGCACTTGCCACTTCACACCCGTGCCATCGGCTACACGCACAGCGTACAAACCGTCTTGGGCTTTGAGTTGGTTCACCAAATCGGGCCGCGTCATGCCCACGCCGTGAATGCCCCAGCGCGTGTCGCCTGCGCTCAGCAGTTGGTCAAACACCATGGCCTGGTGAGCCCGGTGGAAAGCGCCTAGGCCCAAGTGCACCACGCCCGGGGCGTGGCGGCGGCGGTCGTAAATGGGGGTGTGGATGTCCGCGGGCAGCGATGCCAGGGTGAGGGCTGAGAGGTGCATGGGAGTCAAGTCAGTGGGCGCGGAGATCGTGAGGTGCAAGAGGTGAGCAAGTGTTGGGCAAGTGGTGGTCTGGTTATCGCACCGGAACTTGGTTAAGTTGTCATACCGGACTTGATCCGGTATCCATGGTCATTGAAAGCATGGACCCCGGATCAAGTCCGGGGTGACAGGGTTCAAGCACGTCTTGGGTGACAGAGATCCATCAGGTCTTGGGTGATTGCTGTAGTTTTTTCTCAGACGCCTCGATCTCAGCCCAGGTGGTGTCATCGATCCAGATGCCGTTTTGTTCGCGGTCGGCGCGTGCCGTGCGTTCAGGCTCACCGGCCAGCTTGACGCCATCGCTGCCGGGTGCATCGGGGCTTTGACGCAGCCAGTCGGCAAAAGCCAGGGACTCTTGTTCGAACATGGCTTGTGTGCCTAAGCGGACCGGGTCGATCAGCATCGTCAGCATGCTGTTGAGTACGGCGCGTTGGTTGTCCGCCTCGCGGTGCCATGTCCCACCGCCGGTCAGTGCCCCGCCCAGCAGTTCGCAGGCCATGGCCATGCCAAAGCCCTTGTGGTCACCAAAAGTCATGAGCGCACCAAACAGGCCGTTGGACTGCGGCACGACCACCACGCCGGGGTTGGTGGTGGGGTGGCCGTGTTCGTCAATCAAATAGCCGGGCGACACTTGTTCGCCCTTGTTGTGGGCCACGCGCATCTTGCCTTGCGCCACGCGGCTGGTGGCAAAGTCCAGCACAAACGGGGGCCGGTCACCCATGGGCACGCCGATACAGCAGGGGTTGGTGCCAAAGCGCCCGTCGCCACCGCCAAAGGGCGCGACCACGGGGCGCGAGAGCACGTTCACAAAGTGCACCGACACCAGACCTTGGGCCACGGCCATCTCGGCAAAGTGGCCAATGCGGCCCAGGTGGTGAGAGCGGCTCAGGGCCATGGTGCACACGCCGTGCTGTTTGGCGCGTTCAATGCCCATTTGCATGGCTTGCACGCCGGTGATCTGGCCGTATCCGCGCTGGCCGTCGAGGTTCAGCAATGGGCCGGTGTCGAGCAGCACTTTCACGCCTGTGTTGGGGCTCAAGCCCCCTTCGAGCACGGCGTCCACATAGCGCGGCACCATGCATACGCAGTGCGAGTCGTGCCCACTCAAGTTGGCCATGACCAGGTTGTAGTCCAACTTCGCGGCCTCGGCGGGGGCGCTGCCAGTCATGGCGATGATGCGGGTGATGTGCTGGCGCAGATCGGTGGCTTGGATGAGGTGGCTCATGAGGGGGCTTTCAAGAGGTTGAGTTTGTAGGAG
>CAITSG010000479.1 GCA_903894995.1 uncultured Burkholderiales bacterium | reverse complement strand
TGGCTGATCGACGAAGAAGTGGCCACACAGGCGGGCAACTTCCACCCCACCAGCATCCCCACCGGGGTGTACAAGGCGCGCGACGGTTACATGAACATCGCGGTGTTTGGCTCCAAGATCTGGGAGCGTTTTTGCGACATCCTGGACGCGCCGCAGTGGGTCACCGACCCGCGCTACAAGGACAAGCCCAGCCGCTCGGTCCACCGCGATGCCCTGAACGCCGAGATCAACGAACGCCTGGCCAAGCAAGACCGGGCTTATTGGATCGAACGCTTGAACGATGGCGGCGTGGCTTGTGGCCTGATCAACAGCATGGACGAGGTGTTCAACGAACCGCAAGTCCAGCACTTGAAGATGGTCAAAGACGTGGTGTCGGTGCACCAAGGTCCGCAGCGTTTGGTGGGCCAACCGGTGCAGCTGGAGCGCACGCCCAGCACCATTGCCCGCGCCGCGCCGCGCCGTGGCGAGCACAGCGTAGAAATTCTGGGCGAGTTGGGGCTGGATGACCAGACCTTGGCCGCATTGAAATCCAAAGGAGTGTTTTGAATGTCTGAAGTGGTCTACACCTCACCCACCGAGCGGGTCAACACCTGGCTGGACGGCAGCACGCTGTTCATCCAGTTCAACAATGTAGCGCGCCACAACGCCTTGTCGGTGGACATGTGGGAAGCGGTGCCGGTGCTTTTGAACCAGGCCGAACACGACCCTCGGGTTCGTTTGGTGGTGTTCACCGGTGCGGGCGAAAAAGCTTTTGTTTCTGGCGCAGACATCTCGCAATTCGAAGACATGCGTGCGGCGCGTGAGGCGGTCACCCGCTACGAGCACATGGCCGAGACCGCGCTCATGGGCATTTTCAATTTCCCCAAGCCCACGCTGGCTTGCATTCGCGGCTTTTGCATTGGTGGCGGCATCAACGTGGCCATCAGCTGCGACATGCGCATCGCCGCCAGCGACGCCGTTTTTTCGGTCCCCGCCGCACGCCTGGGTTTGGGTTACCGCTATTCGGCCATGAAAAACCTGGTGGACCTGATCGGCCCCGGTGCGGCCAAAGACCTGTTTTTCACAGCCCGCAAAATCAATGCGCAAGAGGCGCAAAGCCTGGGTTTGGTCACGCGGGTCTGCGCGCCCGAGGCGCTGCCCGAATTGCTGGGTGAATACACCTCGGCATTGGCCGCCAACGCGCCGCTGACCATTCAGGCGGCCAAGGCCATCACACGCGAAATCCTCAAGCCCTCGCCCGAGCTGGACATGGACCTGTGTACCCAGCTCATTCGCGGCTGCTTTGACAGCGCCGACTACGCCGAAGGCCGCAAGGCCTTCATGGAAAAACGCAAACCCGTCTTCAAAGGCGAATGAGGCACCCCATGAAATCGTATTGGATGAACATCAGCGAAGGCCAAGGCCAGATGGAGATGCGCGAAGTGGATAGGCCTGTGCCCGGTTCGGGTCAGGTCTTGGTCAAGCTGCACGCGGCTTCACTGAACCGGGGCGAATTGATCATCGGCCACGGCCTGCATGGCAAGGGCGGGAGCAAGCCTGCAGGCATGGAGGGCGCGGGGCAGATCGTTCAACTGGGCAGCGAGACCGGTGCGTGGCAAGCGGGCGATCGTGTCATGGGCCGTTGCCCGGGTGCTTTTTCTGAATACGCTTTGATGGATGTGCGCGAAATCATGCGCGTGCCGGACAACTTGACCCTGGAGCAAGCCGCATCGATTCCATTGACGTTCTTGGTGACCTACGACCTCTTGGTCTTGCAAGGCCACTTAAAAGCCGATCAATGGCTCTTGATCAACGGCGTGTCTTCGGGTGTGGGTGTGGCCAGTTTGCAAATGGCCAAGGTGCTGGGGGCCAAGGTGATCGGCACCTCGGGTTCGCAGGCCAAGTTGGACCAATTGACACCACTGGGGCTGGATGTGGGTTTGTGCACCCGTGCGGCTGATTTTCATGCAGCTGTTTTGCAGGCCACCGATCAAAAAGGGGCCAATTTGGTGGTCAACACGGTGGGTGGCAGTGTCTTTGCCGAAAGCATGCGCTGCATGGCTTTTCAGGGGCGTTTGGGTTTTGTGGGCTATGTTGACAACACACTGAACGCCACCATTGACCTGGAAGCCCTGCATGCCAAGCGGCTGTGCCTTTATGGTGTATCCAACAAAAACCGCACACCCGCGCAGCGGGCCGATGGCATCGCGCAATTTGCGGCGCAAATCCTGCCGGCTTTTGCCGATGGCCGCATCCAGCCCCTTTTAGACCGGGTGTATGAGTTTGACCAATTGGACCACGCCAAAGCCCACATGGAAAGCAACCAGCACACCGGCAAAATTGTGCTGCGCATTGCCAAGTCCGATTGAAATTTCCTTAAGTCATTCCCATCAAAGGAGACAGCCCCATGAACAAAAGAAACCTGATTTCAGCATTCGTCTTGTTGTGCCTCGCCTTGGGTGTGCAAGCCCAAGGCGCAGCCTATCCCAACAAGCCGATTCGCCTGGTGGTGGGCTTTGCCCCAGGCGGCGCGGCCGATTACGTGGCCCGCGCCCTCAGCGATGCGATGGGCAAGGCCATTGGCCAGACCGTGATTGTCGAAAACCGCGCTGGCGCAGGCTCCAGCATCGCCGCCGAAAACGTGGCCAAGTCTGCGCCCGATGGCTACAGTGTTTTGTTGGCCAGCCCCAGCAGCATCTCGGTCAACCCGGCCCTCAACCCCAAGCTGAACTACACCCCCAAAGACCTGGTGCCCATCACCAAGGTCACCACCTCGCCCTTGGTGATAGCGGTCAACCCCAACATCGGCGTCAACTCGGTGCAAGACCTGATCGCGCGTGCCAAGCAATCGCCGGGCAAGATCAACTACGCCACCTCGGGCAATGGCTCAGCGCCGCACTTGGGTGCGGCTTTGTTCACCCAACTGACGGGTGTGGACATGGTGCACATTCCGTTTCGCGGGGGTGCGCCTGCCATCCAGTCGGTGATCGCGGGCGACACCCAAGTGACCTTTGGCACGCCACCTTCGGTCTTGCCCATGATCCAGGCGGGTCGCCTGAAAGGCTTGGCCGTCAGCACACGCAACAGCTCGGCCTTGGTCCCCGGTTTGCCCGGCATGCAAGAGGCCAAGTTGCCCGAGTATGCGATCGAGTTTTGGTACGGCTTGTTTGTGCCGGTGGGGACACCGCCCGCTGTCATGAAACGGATCTTTGATGCCGCGCAATCGGCCATGGCCCAACCTTCGGTGAAAGCCGCATTGGCCCGCGAAGGCACCGATGTGTCGGTCTCGGCCACGCCGGATCAATTCGCGGCGTTTTTGACCGAAGATGCCAAGTTTTGGGTGAGCTTGGTCAAGAGCGCCGACGTGAAACTCGATTGAACCCCAAGGAGTTGCCATGGTTGAAAATGGATTTTTGAAAATCGAATCGATGCAAGCGCGCTGCACCCCTGCAGAGTGGCAAGCTCGGGTGGATTTGGCGGCATGCTACCGCTTGGTGGCCATCTACGGCATGTCCGACATGATGGCCAACCACATCTCGGCGCGTGTGCCCGGCGAAGACGGTGCTTTTCTCATCAATGCCTACGGCATGATGTACGAAGAGATCACCGCGTCGAGCCTGATCAAGATCGACCATGACGGCAACATTCTTTCCAAGCCCGACTTTGGCGACTTGAATTACGGCATCAACAAGGCGGGTTACGTGATCCACAGTGCGGTGCACGAGGCGCGCCCCGAGGTGGACTGCGTCATCCACACGCACAGTTGGGCCTCCATGGCGGTATCGTCGCTCGAATGTGGGCTGTTACCCATCACCCAAACGGCCATGCGATTCCTGAAAATCGGCTACCACGACTACCAAGGCGTGGTCTTGGATCTGACCGAGCAGGCCTCTTTGGTCCAAGACCTGGGGCAGGGCGAGGCGTTGATTTTGCGCAACCATGGCGCGCTCACCGTGGGCCGAAGCGTGGGCGAGGCGTTCAACTGGATGCACCGACTCGAACTGTCCTGTCACGCCCAACTGGCGGCCATGGCCTGCAACACGCCTTTTGTGAAAGTGGCCTCCGAAGTGCTGGAAGAAACCTGGAACAACTACCAGCCCAGCACGCGCAGGCCTTACGGCTTGATGGAGTGGCCCGCCTTGCTGCGCAAGCTTGACCGCATGGACCCCAGCTACAAAACTTGAGGCCCATGTGGCACCATGGCCGCGGCGATGGCGCTTTGCCCCCCACCCCTTAACCCGAGACACCCATGAAACGCACCCCCCTTAACTTGCTCGGCTGCCTGACGCTTGTGCTTTGCAGTGGGTCACCCTTGGCCCAAGCGCAAAACTACCCACAGAAACCGGTCAAAGTCGTGGTGGCCTTTACCGCCGGGGGCACCACCGACATCCTGGCCCGCACCGTGGCACAGCAATTGTCCGAAAAGCTCAAGCAGCCTTTTGTCATTGACAACAAGCCCGGCGCAGGTGGCAACCTGGGCACCGAAATGGTGGTGCGAGCGGCGCCCGACGGTTACACCTTGATTGTGAATTCGGTGGGGCCGATTGCGGTCAACCCATCGCTGTATGCCAAGCTGCCCTACAACCCCTTGAGCGACCTCGTACCCGTGGTGCAAATTGCCGATGTGCCCAATGTGCTGGTGATTCACCCCTCGGTGCCCGCCAGCAACATGGAAGAGCTGGTCGCTCACGCCAAAGCCAACCCCGGCAAGCTCAACTATGGCTCGACCGGCATAGGCACATCGTCCCATTTGTCGAGTTTCATGCTGGCCAAACGGGTGGGTTTCGAGGCCACACACATTCCTTACAAAGGAGCAGATGCCCTCAAGGACCTCTTGGCCGGGCGCATCCAGTTCATGTTTGCCACCATCCCGTCCGTCATGCCGCACATCACGGCGGGCAAGCTCAAACCCATGGCGGTCAGCTCGCTCAAGCGCTCCCGATCCATGCCCGATGTGCCTACCGTGGTGGAAAAAGGCTTTCCCAATTTCGAAGCGGGTTCCTGGTTCGGTTTTTTTGCACCCAAGGGCACGCCCGAGTCGGTGATCACCCTGGTCAACAAGGCGGTCAACGAGGTGCTGCAAGTGCCCGCGATCGAGCAGCAAATGATCGCCCAAGGGGCTGACCCCGCAGGCGGCACGCCCGCACAATTCGGGCAGTTTGTGCAACGCGAACACGACAAGTGGCGGCTGATCGTGCGTGACTCGGGTGCCCGGGCCGAATGAGCCCCCCTTCGCGCCCTTTGCGCTTGCTGATGTCCCAGTCAAGCATTGACCAGTTGGGGCCAGCCATTGCCCAAATCATGGCGCACCGACCCCATGAGTTGCTGGCGCTGGACACGGCAGTGGCCATGCAACGCACCGATGCCGATGTGGCCTTCATTTCGCGTGAGGTCACCGGCACCTCGACCAAGCACCAAATTCACCCGGCCTTGCAACAGGTGTATGACTTGCTGCGCCAATCGCCGGGTTTGAAGTGGGTGCACATCCATTCGGCGGGGGCTGACCGGCAGATTTATCTGGACTTGAAGGCCCGGGGGGTACACATTGCCACCTCGTCCGGAGCCAATGCGCAGGTGGTGGCCACAGTGGCGCTGGCAGGGCTGTTGGCATTGGCCCGGCGTTTTCCGGAGCTGTGGGCCGAGCAGCAAGCGCGCCAATGGAAACCTATGCTGGGCGAGCGCATGCCGCGCGACCTGCCGGGGCAAACCGCCACCCTTGTGGGCTGGGGACCTATTGGTCAAAAGTTGGGCAGTTTCTTGCAGGCCCTGGGCTTGCATGTGGTGGCCGTGCGCCAGCACGCCGCATCGCCATTAACAGTCATGCCCGATGCAATCGAGCATGTGACTTTTGAAGGCTTGCATCAGGTGCTGCCCCGCACCGATTGGTTGATTTTGGCCTGCCCCTTGACCGACAAGACCCGCCAATTGGTCAATGCACAAACCTTGACCGCCTTGCCAGCGGGTGCGCACCTGATCAATGTCGCGCGAGGTGAAGTGGTGGATGAAGCTGCGCTGGTGTCGGCCTTGCAAAGTGGCCATTTGGGCGGTGCTTTTTTGGATGTGTTTGCGCACGAACCCCTGCCCCCTGACTCCCCTTTGTGGGCCATGCCCCAAGTCATGGTCACACCCCATGCGGCCGGCCATTCAGATGGCAATGAAAAACGCGTCAGCCAAATGTTTCTGGACAACCTTCAGCGCCACACGGCCGGGCAGTCTTTGTTGAATCTTGTGAACTGAGTTGCACACTCAGTTGACCGCTGCAGGGCTGGCTTTAGGCGGGTAACCGAACTGCCAAGTCATGGTTCAGCAAAGTCTGATCAATGCCAGGGAAACACCCACAACAGGAAAGCGGTCATGACCAGGTAGCGCAAAAATTTGCCGATGGCCATGTACAGGGTGCAAGGCCAAAAAGGCATCTTTAGCCAGCCAGCCACTGCGCACAAAGGATCACCCACCACCGGCAACCAACTGAGCAAACAGGCTTTGGGGCCCAGTTTTTCAAGCCAAGACAGCGCTCTGAGGTGCCCTGGCGTTTCACGCCAGCGCTTCATGGCGTGCAAGGTGCCTCTGCCCATCCACCAGCTGAGCATGCCGCCCAAAGTGTTGCCCACCGTGGCCACCAACACCGCTGGCCAAAAAAGTTCTGGATTGAGTTTGACCAGCCCAAATAAAACCGGCTCAGATCCCATGGGCAACAAAGTGGCCGAGATAAATGCCACCACAAACAAGGTGCTCAAGCCGTGCTGCGGCAAAGCCAGCCATTGCAAGATGGGATCCAACCAAATATCCATCGGTGCAGTGTAACGGTGTCCGGTTTTGTGGTTTTTTTTCGGGTTACCCGAGGCTTTGAGGTCATTGAACAGTGGAAACGAAGACCGAATTGAATGAATACTTCAAATTTAACAAATTGAATAAATGCAAGTTTTCTTTGGACATCAAAAAACGTGAAATATAAAATCTAATAACTGGTCTTGAGGTGACAATGGATTCAAAAGGGAGCATGCCGATGTGGAAAAACAAAAACAAACGCCAGAACGTCTGGCGATGGACGCTGTTGGCGCTCGCCGTCCATGCCTCCTGCGCAGCAGCGGCCAGCGGCAATGAATTTTTGGACATGTCCTTGGAGGAGTTGGTCGATTACCGGCTCATGTCCATGTCACGCAAAGAGCAGCGTGTGGCTGACATGGCAGCGGCCGCCCATGTGATTTCGGCAGAAGAAATTCGGCGCTCCGGTGCGCAATCCATCCCCGAAGCCTTGCGACTGGTGCCGGGCCTGAACGTGGCGCAAATGGCGCGCAACCGTTGGGCGGTCAGCTCTCGCGGATTCAATGAGCGTTTTTCCAGCAAACTGCTGGTGCAGGTTGACGGGCGCAGCGTTTACTCCCCTTTGTTTTCTGGCGTGCTGTGGGAAACGCAAGATTTGATCATGGAGGACATCGAGCGCATCGAGGTCATTCGTGGCCCCGGTGCAGCCTTGTGGGGCACCAACGCCATGAATGGCGTGATCAACATCGTGACGCGTTCTGCCAGCGCCAGCCAGGGCAACCAGGTCAGTGCCGTGCTGGGCAATGGCCAGACGGCCACCGCCTCCTGGGTCCATGGCGGCGAATTGACGCAGGGTGGACATTTCAAGGTGTTTGCCAAAACCAGCAGCATGGGGGGATCTTTGGAGCGGGACACCGGCTTAAAAGGCGTGGATGCAACCAAGGGGCAACGCCTGGGCATGCGGATTGAACCCAAAGTGGAGGGCGGCACGCTCAGCCTCAAAGCCGAGGTGTACCAAGACCGGTCGAGCGACTACTGGGGCTCACCGTCGGTGTTGGCGCTCAGTGACCCGAACACCCCGTTTGCGCGTGACAGCCTCATGAGTGAGCGTTCCCAAGGCGGTGCCTTGCAAGCGCGCTACGCCTGGAAGAGCGTTGACGGAGCCGAAAATGTGGTTCAAGTCTCGGTGGACCGAGACCGTTCGATTCACGAGGGCCTATGGGGGTCAGGGGCTGGGGCCTCCATGCCCATGGCTGAGTTGCCGCGCCAGTTGCAAATGGGGGGTAGCAAAACAGATGCCGATGTGGACTTTCAGCAGCGTCAAATTCGGGGTGACCATGACTTCATTTGGGGTTTGAACCTGCGCCACACCGCGGACAATTTGATGTTGCCCGCCTCACCGTATCTCTTGCTTGACGGCAAAAGCCAACGCTTGAATTACAGCGCATTTGTTCACGACGAAATCACTTTGGTGCCCGAACGCCTCAAATTGATTGTGGGCTCCAAATTTGAAAAGGATGGTTTGACCGGTTTTAATGTCCAGCCCAATGTGCGCATGCTTTACACACCGGGCCAGAACGAAGCCTACTGGGGTGCACTGTCGCGCTCTGTCCGCTCATCGCGCCGCACCGAAAGCTTGGCCACGCTGGACATCAGTGCTGCCGATGGCGCCAGCCTGAATGGTTTGACGGGTTTGAACTTGCCCGCCAACATGCTCACGGCTGTGACCCAGGTTAGCCCTCGGGCCAACGCGGCTTTGCAGGCCGAGCAAGCCTTGAGTCTGGAGGGCGGATGGCGCAAGCAATTTTCCAATTTCCTGAGCCTCGACGTTTCCTTGTTCGCCACCGATTACAGCCATTTGCGCGGTGGCCGCATGAACAGTCAGCCCCTCACGGGTTTGCCACAGGCCATGGGCTGCCTGGCCGTGTACGGGCCGGGCATGTGTTATTTCACGCTGGCCGGGTACAACACCAACTTGGAGAAGGCTCGGTCTTTTGGGGGTGAGTTTTTAATGGAATGGCACCCCCGGGCGTGGTGGAAAGTCCAGGGTTCCTACAGCCTCTTGCGAGTCAAGGGCCAGTTAACGGGCGACCTATTGGGTGATGTGCAGGTGCGGGCTTTCGAAAACAGTGCACCGAGACACCAAGTCACGCTGCGCAACAACTTTAGCCTGGCCAGTGACCTGAACCTCGATGTGCGCTTGCGCTACAACTCGGCTACAGCCCATTACACCCTGAACAGCCAAGGCCCCACGCCATTGGAAAGCTATACGGGCTTGGACATGAGACTGGCCTGGCAGGTCAATCGCAGCACCGAGTTGTCCGTGACGGGACGCAACCTGCTCAAAAATCGGCACACCGAATTCATCAACATTTTCCCCGTGACCCGTGCGTATGACGTTCAACGCAGCGCTTTGGTTCAAGCGGTGGTTCGGTTTTGAAGGACATGATCATGATCTTTCAAAAAATCTCCCAACTCAGCCGTCTGAGCGCCCTGCGTGTGCAGGGCTTGCAAGGCCATCGCTGGGTCAGTTTCCTGATTGGGTGTTTGTCCTGCACCCTGGTGGCCGCTCAGCCCACAGGGCAAACCGTGGACCGCATCAAAGCCGCTTATGTTTTTAACTTTGCCAAATTTGTCGAATTACCGGCCTCTGAAGAAAAAATACTCAAAATGTGTGTGGTAGGCCGCGACGACTTGAATGGGGCCATGCTCAGTCTGAATCGGCGTGTGGCACAAGGCCGTGAAATTGTGGTTCGTAAAGATGTGAGCGTGGACCAGGCCAAGGATTGCGGCATGGTGTTTGTGGGTGAAAGCGACGCGCGTCTTTTGCCTTTGCTGGTGCGGCAACTGGGGTCGGCGTCGGTGTTGCTGGTCAGTGATGCACGCCAAGCCATGGACCATGGTGCGCACTTGTCCATGGTTTTCAACGACGACCGTGTGGAGTTCGACGTGAACCTGCTGAACTTGCAAAAATCCAGCATCAAAGCCAGCAGCCAGATGCTCAAATTGGCCCGCGTGGTCATTCGATAAAGGCTTGATGGTGCTGACTTTTTCCACTTGGCGTCGAGAAAAACTGTTGCATGCGCCCATGCGCGAGAAGCTCAACCATATTTTGTCCTTGGGCATCTGGTGCGTGCTGATCTTGTTTTTTGTCGTCATCACCTTGTGGCAAGCCAGTCAGACGTTGCAAGCCACACAGGCTGCGGCCAAAAGCCTGGCCGAGTTGGCCGCTGAAAGCAATGCGGCAGCAGTCCTTTTTGAAGACAGCGCTGGGGCCCACAAGCAACTGGAAATTTTCCGGCACATCAAAAATGTGGAAACGGTGGACGTTTACGCCAAAACCGTTGGCCTGACAGCGTTTGCGCATTACCCGGCCAGGCTGGCCGGGGTGGTCTCCTCACCCACCCCTTCGGCCATGCTGGCGGGCACACAAACTTCGCAACTCACACTCAGTCGTTATGCCATCCGTTTGCCCATCGTTCAAGATGCCGAACAGATCGGCTTTGTGGTGGTGAAAATCAGGCTCGATGATTTCTGGTGGAACATTGCCATCACTTTGCTGGTAGCAGTGGTCGCCATGTTGTTGGCCTATGCGGTGGTGCGCCAATTCATGGGGCAGTTGATCGTGATCATCAGCCAGCCAATTCTAGATTTGGCCCAAGTGATGCGCCGCATCACTTCGGTGCACGATTACAGCCAACGTGCCACCCGCCAGAGCCAAGATGAAATTGGTGAGTTGGTGGCGGGCTTTAATTCCATGCTTGACCAAATCGAGCACAAGGACAAGGCCTTGGGGCAGTACAGCCAACAACTCGAATCCGAGGTGCAAGCGCGCACAGCCGAACTGCTTTTGGCCAAAGAACACGCCGATGCGGCCAACCAGGCCAAGAGTCAATTTCTGGCCAATATGAGCCATGAAATCCGCACACCACTCAACGGTTTGATTGGCGTTTCGGAGTTGTTGGGCTCGACCGACCCGACCGAGCAGCAGAAAAAACTCATCAGCATGATCAGCTCCTCGTCATCGACGCTGCTCTACCTGATCAACGACATCCTTGATTTTTCCAAGATCGAGGCGGGTATGCTGCACTTGGAAAAGGTGCCTTACAGCCCCGAACAGGCGGCGCGGCAGGTGGCCGACCTGTTTGAGCCGCATGCTCAGGACAAAGGCCTGAAACTGGTGTTTGAACCACCCGCCGATGGTGTGCCTTTGATGCTCTTGGGCGACCCGCACCGCTTTACCCAAGTGGCCAGCAATTTGGTCTCCAATGCCGTCAAGTTCACCGCACAGGGCCAGGTGAGTGTGGGGCTGGCCTACATGACGCAAAAAGACGGCATGACCCGCGTGCGTTGCACGGTGCGCGACACCGGTATTGGCATCAGCGAAGAAGAAGCCCACCGTTTGTTCAGTGCGTTTTCGCAAGCCGATATTTCCATGGCCCGGCGTTATGGTGGCAGCGGCCTGGGCTTGGTCATCTCACGCCAGTTGTCCGAACTCATGGGCGGGCAGGTGGGTTTTTCCAGCCAACCGGGTCAAGGTTCGGAGTTTTGGTTTGAGGTGTGTGGCCCTCGCCTGAAAGATATGCCTCTGGAAGCCAGCAACCCACAAGCCAAGACCCCGCAAACGCTGGACTGCACCGTGTTGATTGCCGAAGACAACGATGTGAACCGTGAAATTTTGGTGACCATGCTCAAAACAGCGGGCTGTCGTGTGCTTCAGGCCCACAACGGCTTGGAGGCTGTGCACATCAGCGCGACCGAGGCGCACGACATTGTCTTGATGGATGTGCAAATGCCCGAGATGGACGGCATCACGGCCACACGCAACATCAGAGCCCGAGAGGTGGCTTTGGGCTTGCCACGCAAGCCGATTTTGGCTTTGACCGCCAATGCCTTGGCCGACGACAAGGCCAATTGCCTGTCTGCAGGCATGGACGACTACTT
Source organism: uncultured Burkholderiales bacterium (assembly GCA_903894995.1). Classification (GTDB taxonomy): domain Bacteria; phylum Pseudomonadota; class Gammaproteobacteria; order Burkholderiales; family Burkholderiaceae_C; genus Limnohabitans_A. The sequence continues at coordinate 1,709 of CAITSG010000479.1, read as the reverse complement.
GACCAAACCCTTCATGCGCCGTCAAATTTTTGAGCTGATGGGCAAGTGGCTCGACAGGGCCAGCGGCATCTGACGCACTCGGGCTGCAAAGGCCCCAGGAGTTCGCTGCTGGCCATGCCAAGCAAGATCTGCAGGTGATCCTCCCCTGGGGGCATTGGCCCAAGAGCCGATCAACCCGCTTGAAGGGGGGAGCTGCAAAATCAAACTGCTAACACACTCAGCTTTCATTTGCTGAAATTTTAAGCAATTACAATCATTGCTCCCTTGCAGGCCCCAACCCCAAAAATCACCCTCCAGTCATGCAGATTGGCCCTTACCTATTGCCGAACAACTTGTTTGTTGCCCCCATGGCGGGGGTGACCGACAGGCCTTTCCGTCAGTTGTGCAGGCAGTTCGGGGCGGGTTATGCGGTGAGCGAAATGGTGACCTCGCGACCTGACTTGTGGGCCTCGCTCAAAACCTCGCGCCGCGCCAACCACGATGGCGAGCCCGGCCCGATCGCGGTGCAAATTGCAGGCACCGAGGCGCAGATGATGGCCGACGCCGCACGCTACAACATCGACCGGGGCGCGCAGATCATCGACATCAACATGGGCTGCCCGGCCAAAAAAGTCTGCAACAAATGGGCTGGTTCTGCCCTGATGCAAGACGAGCCGCTGGCGCTTCAAATCATCAGCGCCGTGGTCGAAGCGGCTTTGCCTCATGGCGTGCCCGTCACCCTGAAGATGCGCACCGGTTGGTGCGATGCCGAAAAAAACGCCCTGAGCCTGGCCCGCGCTGCCGAGAGCGCCGGGGTACAGATGGTCACCGTGCACGGCCGCACACGCGAACAGGGCTACAAAGGCTTTGCCGAATACGACACCGTGGCCGCCGTCAAGGCTGCTTTGCTCATCCCGGTGGTGGCCAATGGTGATGTGGATTCCCCTGAAAAAGCCCGCGATGTGCTGAAGTTCACCGGTGCGGATGCCGTGATGATTGGCCGCGCCGCGCAAGGCAGCCCCTGGATCTTTCGCGAGATCGGCCACTTTTTGGCCACAGGCGAACATCTGGCCTCTCCGCTGGTGGCCGAGGTTCGCCGCGCCCTGCTCGAGCACCTGCAAGACCACTACGGCCTGTATGGCGAATACACCGGCGTGCGTTCGGCCCGCAAACACATCGGCTGGTATGTGCGTTCCCTGCCTGGCGGCGAGGCTTTTCGCGAACACATGAACACCCTGGACACCGCACAGCAGCAGCTGGCGGCGGTGGCCAACTTTCTGGATGGCCTGGCCAGCCAGATGGACCGCTTGCCACAACGCCATCCAGCCTGCATTGATTTAGAGACCACGCCATGAGCGAACCCCAATCCATTGAAAACTGCATCCGGGACAACCTGGACGTCTACTTCCGCGACCTGGGCGGCACCGAGCCTACAGGCCTGTACGACATGCTGGTCAAGCTGGTTGAAAAACCGCTGCTCGAGGTGGTCATGACCCAGTCTGCCCAGAACCAGTCGCGCGCGGCCGAATGGCTGGGCCTGAACCGCAACACCTTGCGCAAAAAGTTGCTGGAACACGATTTGTTGAAATAAAGCTTGTACAGATTGGCCCAGCAAAGCCGCCACGAATACTTGCCGGAACCCTTTACCCCGGCCCCGCCTTGCCCCCCAGAATTTTGAAGAAAGTCCCCATGAGAGCCCTCATTTCCGTCTCTGATAAAACCGGCATCGT
>CAITSG010000478.1 GCA_903894995.1 uncultured Burkholderiales bacterium | reverse complement strand
ATTGAGCTCCAGAAAACCACCCGAGGTGTTGGCCGAAAACCCGCGCAGCGCCGAATCCAACTGCTCCAAGGAGATGCCCAAGTCCGACATGCGCGCTGTGTTGGGCTGCACCTGAAACTGGCGCACTTCACCGCCAATGGGAATGATCTGCGCGACGCCCGGTATGGCCAGGAGTCGCGGCCGGAGTACCCAGTCGGCGTACTCACGCACCGCCATCGGAGAAATTTTTTGCGGATCAACCGGAATCGCGATCTGCATGATCTCGCCCATGATGGAGCTGATCGGTCCCATGTGGGGGGTCACCCCGGCTGCCAAACCTTCTTCCATCGTCGAGAGGCGCTCAGACACCAGTTGGCGTGCCCGAAAAATCTCTGTGTCCCAGTTGAAGGTGACATACAAAAACGACAAGCCAGCCGATGAAATCGAGCGAACCGACTCCACACCAGGCAAGCCATTCATGGCTGTCTCAAGGGGAAAGGTGATCAGTTGCTCGACCTCCTCGGGCGCCATGCCACCCGCCTCGGTGATGATCGTCACAGTCGGTTTGTTGAGGTCGGGAAAGACATCGACCGGCGTTTGAGACAAGGTGAATGCCCCGTAGGCCATCAACACGACCCCCGCCATCAACACCAGCAGCCGGTGGGTCAGGCTGTTTTCGAGAAGCCACTTGAACATATCGTGACCCCTTTACCGGACTTGGTTGATGAGGGTGGCACCCTGGGTCGCCACACGATCACCAGACTTCAAGCCCGAGATCACCGTGACACGCGCGCCATCCAGGGGCTCGAAGGTCACCGTGCGGGGTTCAAACTGCTCAGGTGCCGACTTGACCCAGACCACGTTCTGGTTGGCCGCGTTCTTCATGAGTGACGATTGGGGCACCGCAATGCCCTGCGTCTTTTGTTTGGACTGCACATGGACTTTGACGGGCTGCCCAACGGCCAGGCCCAACAGTTCCGGGCTTTGCACTTGGAAGTTCAGCGGCAGTGCTTGCTCGCGCAAACTGCGGGCTGCGCCCATAAAAATCAGCGGCGTGCGCTGTTCGCCGACAGCCAGTGTGGCACCACCGATGTTGTTGGCCAGCGCGCCATCAAAAGCCAAGGCTTCGACGCGAAGTCGCTTGGGGTCGACGATTTCGAAAATCAATTCACGCGTGTCCACCACTTGGCCTGCCACAACATGCGCCGAGGCAATCACGCCAGAAACAGGCGCGACCAGTGCTTCCTTGTTGCTGAGGCCACTGCTGACGGCCGTTATGCGCTCGGTCAAGCTGAGCACCTCACTCTCTGCGGCTTCTACCTCCTTTCGCGGCACGGTGTCCGACAACTCGCGCAAACGTGCCACGCGCTTTTCGGCCAGTGCTTTGGCCGCGCGAAATTCGGCCAATTGAGACAACTGGCTGGCCCGCTCCAATGGGGCGACCGCTGGGACCACGTAGGCCAATACCTGACCCTTTTTCACGGTTTGCCCTGCGTTGGGCAAGCCGTTGGGGCCGGGTTCAATGCGGCCGGCGTTGATGGGTTGGACTTTGCCCCCTGCGTTGGGGTCCATCAGCACCCGCCCGTTGAGTTCAAAGGCGCGTGGCAGCTCGGCGGTTTCCACCACCACCGTGCGCACATTCAGTTGGCGTTGGGCGGGTTTGGGCAAAAACACGCGGCCATCGGCCATGCGTTGTGGGCCATTGGCATTGGCCACCGCAGGCGCTGGGCCATGGTCGTGTCCCGCATCCGCATAAGAAGGCAGTGCAGTCACGGGGAGTGTCAAAGCTGTAACCAGTGCCATCCAGTTGCACTTTTTGCACTTTTTTGTCGTGGCGTTATTTTTCATGGTGTGGGCTCCTTAAGCGCGGCGAGCTTGTTGACGAAAGCGAAACATCACGCCCAATGCCATGAGCGCCAGCAAACCAGCACCCGACCACATGGCCAAGGCTTTCGAGGAAGCGGGATGGCTGTGTTCCTCTTCGTCTGCGTGCAAATCGAGCTCGGCAGCCAGCAGGTCATTCAGCTCTCCGGCCTGGATGGTGGCGGTGATGGCCAGAACGCCAGGCTTGAGCGTCCCCTTGAGGATGACTTCGTATTCACCGTCGCCGTGTTTCTCGGCTTTGTAGCTGTTGCCAGCGATGTCGATCTCGATCTGGGCGTCATGGACGGGACTGTTGTCTTTAAAACGGTCCAGGTAAATCGTCAATTGCTTGCCATTGACGATGCCGACCATTTCCAAATCCTCTGAAACCGCGACGAAACGTGGCAGTGCTTTTCCCTGAGCTTGTGGCGCTGCTTCGCCATGGTCATGACCGGGGCCTGCCATGACCAGGGGACTGAGCAGTGACAAGACCAGCGCCAAAAGCGTGGCGGCTGTTGAAAAAGTAAGTTTCATGGTGTTCCTTGATTTTTTGAAGGTGTCAGCATCACTCGGGCAGCAAGCCCAAGGACTGCCGCCATGCCGAGATGGCGCTTGCCAAGTCAATTTGGCTTCGAGCGGCTTGTCGCGTGGCCTCTGCGGCCTCGGCCTCAATCCGCAAGCGGGTGGGCAGATCCGTCTCGCCCAGCCTGAACGACTTGTCGAAAAAGCCTCGGGTCTCGTTGGCCAGCTTGGCCCGTCGCTGCACGGCGTCGAGTTGGGTGCGTGCGGCCGCAAGGCGCGCGGCAGCGCCTTGTTGGTCGGCTTGAATGCGCGCCTTTTCAAGGACGAGTTGTGACTGCACTTCTATCGCTTCGGCTTGTGCTGTCGCAAGACGGGCGTCATGACTGGGGCCTGCACCCAAGGGCAAGCGAATGCCGACCTGGACAGTCTGGCCGTAGCGCTCCCCAAAAGCCCCACGTTCACGGCTGGTCGCCACGGTGAGTTCGGGGTTGGAACGCTTTTGGGTGCCGATGAGCTGAGCCGTGCGTTCGGCCACCGTGATGCGGTCCTCCAGTTCAGCCAACAAGGGATGGCCCACTGAGGGACTTGAACTTGGAGTCTGGCTTGGCGTAAGGCCCAGGTTCGGGTCTGGGTTGGGTTCCCCTGCCGCGTTGACGGTCAAGTCGGCCAGAGCCGTCCTGCCCGTCAGCGCCATTACTTGTGCCAAGGTTACGGCAGAGGCCGCTTGAGCTTGGGCGGCATGCGCCTGGGCCGCAGCGACAGCGCCGTCGGCTTGATGCTGGTCCGACTTGGCCAGATCACCCGCTTGGGTTCGCTTGGCCACGTCTGCCGCCAGGCTTTGCGCATTGGCCAGTTGTTCGTTGGCCATTTCAGCATCAACACGAGCACGCAACCAGCCCCACCAAGCATCCCTGACAGCAAAGGCAAGCCGCAGTTGTGCGGCGAGTTGCCTGCGCTCAAGCCAAGAGATTTCAGATTGCGCCAGATCGGCACTGGCCGTGCGTTGCCCGGGCAGCCAAATGGGTACGGTGATGCCCAGCTCGAATTCCCTCGCACCCTTGTTGCCGGTCAACCCGTCTGATCGCTGACCGATCTCCAGCGAGGGCGGCTCGGGAGACAGCATCGAAGCGGCTTTGGCCTGGTCCTGCACGGCATCGCGGCGCTTTTGAAACGCTTGCGCCTCGGGCTGCCTTTGCCACGCCGTATCAAAAACTTCTTTCAAGGACATCGCGTTGCTGGTCGCTGCAACAGCTGTGCCTTGTGCTTGGGCCGTTAACACCCAGCCACTCAGGGTCAAGACCAACAGCACGAACCGAAACGGCGCCGATCTTTTTTTGTTGAAACTCATCACTTATCTCCAATGGTGAAAACATCCAAGGAGATCAGCGAGCAGCGACAAGGCGTCACTGGCTGGTGACGCACAACGCCAGAAGCGTCATGCTCACCCGCACACAAGGGAATCGAAAAAGGTGAAGAAACCCGAGGCTCGCCGATCAGGCAAGCACGGGCCATTGAGGCCGTTCAGGGCGTTCTGTGGATGACTGAGAGGACATCACTTGAAGGTGAAGTGGGTGATCATCAGTGGCCGTCACTGAGGTCGTTTTCAGATCGCTGACCAGTGCAGCGGCACAGCCCATATGACAAGTGGCGCAATCATGGTCCACGCATGCCGACGGTTCTGTGTTTTGAACGGTCTCTGGGTGGTCAGTTGACGCATGTTCATGGCTGTGATGACCAAGGTGTTTGGCAGTCACTCCGGTTTCGTGCTGGCAATGGCCAAGCAGAGCTGCCCAGCTGAACTGCATGGGCAACAACACCAGCAAAAAAATCGCCAAGTACCGTTTCATGGACATGAATTGTAGTGACTCAAATTTTCAAGGTCCAAGCGTGTCTGTTTGTCCGAGGACGGTTGGGGGCAATGCGTTTTTTTGTAGGAGCGGCGCCCCCGCCGCGATAGAGCCTCGCACACCACCACCCATCGCCAAGGCGGCAGAGCTCCCACACGGATGCCATTGCTGAACACTCAGCCCAAGACAGACCTTTGACTTCAAACTTGACAGGTCTGGATCAAGAGTTCTTGGCCCCATGCGCCATAGCCCTTTCCCGGCTGGCGGCGAGAGCCACAGCATCCGGCGCTGACAAATTCCAACCTTGCATGTGGCCCAAGCTGATGTCGGCCAGGGCCTCGATCCACTGCGCGTGGTTGTTCAGGCAAGGCACATAGTTGAAGCTTTCGCCGCCCGCGTGCAAAAAGGCTTCTTGCGCTTCTTGTTGGATTTCTTCCAGCGTCTCCAGACAGTCGCTGGTGAAGCCGGGGCAGATCAGGTCGACTTTTTTCACGCCTTGCTGCGCCATGGCGATCAGCGTGGGTTCGGTGTAGGGCTCCAGCCATTTGGCTTTTCCAAAGCGCGACTGGAAAGTCAGCTTGTATTGGTCTTTGGACAGGCCCAATGCTTCGGCCAGCAGACGGCCGGTTTTGAGGCATTCGCAGTGGTAAGGGTCACCCAGTTGCAAGGTGCGCTCGGGCACGCCGTGAAAGCTCATCACCAACTTTTCAGCCTGGCCATTGGCCGCCCAGTGTTCACGCACCGTTTGTGCCAGTGAGGCGATGTAGCGCGGGTCATCGTGGTAGCGGTTGACAAAGCGCATCTCGGGGATGAGGCGGGTTTTCAGGCCCCAGCGGTACACCGCGTCGAACACGCTGGCCGTGGTGGTGCCGCTGTATTGGGGGTAGGCGGGCACGATCAGCACGCGCTGCACGCCCTCGGCTTTCAGGGCGCTCAGTTGTTCGGGGATGGACGGCTGGCCGTAGCGCATGGCGTAACGCACGCTGACGTGGTGGCCGCGCTCTTGCATGGCGGTGCCCAGCGACTGGGCTTGTTGTTCGGTGAAAGCTTTGAGGGGCGAGCCCTGCTCGGTCCAAATGCTGGCGTATTTGGCGGCCGATTTGGCGGGGCGCACGCGCAAGATGATGCCGTGCAGGATCAGCCACCAGATGGGCTTGGGAATCTCCACCACGCGGCTGTCGCCCAGAAACTCGGCCAGGTACTTGCGCAGGGCAGGAGCCGTGGGTGCGCTGGGCGTGCCCAGATTGCAGTACAGGATGGCCGTGCGGGCTGCTTGACCATGCTGGAAGGAGGGTTCTTTTTGAAATGCCATGCAGTATTCTCCCACCACCATGATTGACATTTCCCGAATCAAAGCCATTACCCTCGATCTGGACGACACTTTGTGGCCTGTTTGGCCCACGATTGGCCGGGCCGAGGCTGTGTTGACCGCATGGTTGACAGCACACGCCCCCAGCACGGCGGCGCTGTCGGCCGATGCCGAACTCAAAAAAACCGTGCGCGCCGAGATCAACGCCCGCCATGCCGACCGGGCGCACGATTTGTCGTTTTTGCGCTTGCAGTCGATTCGCGCTTTATTGCAGCAAGCCGGTGACCCGGTGCACTTGGCCGAGCCTGCGTTTGAGGCTTTTTTTGCTGAGCGCCAGCGGGTTGATCTGTTTGACGACGCACTGCCTGCCTTGGCGTTTTGGAGCCAGCGCTATCCAGTGGTGGCGTTATCGAACGGCAATGCCGACGTGCACCGCGTGGGCATAGGGCAGCACTTTCACGCCAGCGTGAGTGCCCAGTCGCTGGGCGTGGCCAAGCCTGACCTGCGCATTTTTGTGGCAGGTGCCGCAGCTGCGGGTGTACAGCCCCAAGAGGTGCTGCACATTGGCGACGATGCACACGCCGATTGCATGGGCGCGTTGGCCGCAGGCATGCAGGTGGCTTGGCTCAACCGCGAAGGCCACGACTGGACCCACGGCGACACGAGGCCGCACCTGGAGGTGCGAGACTTGCACGCGCTGTGCGCCAGTTGGCCCGAATACGCTGATTGATCCGGCCCTGCCGGGTTTGACGTGAACGGTTTGTCTTGGGCATAACGATCAGTGATGTGAGCCGAGTGAGAGCCATTCCGTCGGAGGATGGTTTTTTTGTAGGAGCCCCGCCCTCGGGGCGATTCTTGGTAGTCTGCAAGGCTTATCGCGACGAGGGCGTCGCTCCTACAGGGGCATTGCCCTGTCTTTTGTAGGAGCCCCGCCCTCGGGGCGATGGGTGGTGGTCTGCAAGGCTTATCGCGACGAGGGCGTCGCTCCTACAAAAAGCGTTCACGCGTGATGCTTATTGGGTGATCCATAGCCCTAAAACAACTTCGCCCCCAGCTCAAAAAAGTCAAACCCACCGGTACGCCCGCCCAGGCATCGGGCCAGGAAGTCTTCGGTTTTGCGGTAAGCCACCATGTTGTCTTGCCACCTGTGAAAGCCATGTCCGGCTTTGTCGAACAAGGCCAGTTCAACCGGTTTGCCGTTCGCCCGCAAGGCCTCGGCCATAAGCAGCGACTGGCTGACTTTGACGCGGGGGTCGTGCACGCCGTGCATCAGCAAAATCGGGCCTTGCACGCGGTCGGCTTTGAAAAGCGGTGAGCGCTCTTGCATGGCGGCGCGTTGGGCGGAGTCGGCTGGGTTGCCCACATAGCGAATCCAGAGGGGTTTGCCCAACTCCCAATAAGGCGGCGCGTCGTTCAGCAGAGCGGCCAGGTCGGTCACGCCCACATGGCTGATGGCGCAGCGGAATCGCCCCGGCGTGTGTGTCATGCCCACCAGGCTGGCGTAGCCGCCATAACTGGCACCGCTGATGGCCACGCGTTTCGGATCCACCACGCCTTGGGCCACCAGGGTATCGACGGCATCGGTCAGGTCGCTGTGCATCTTGCCTGCAAATTCACCTTGACCCGCGTTCATGAAGGCTTTGCCATACCCGCTGGAGCCCCGGTAGTTGACTTGCAGCACGGCATAGCCCCGGTTGGTCAGAAAGGACAACATCGGGTCGTTGCTTTGATGCACATCCCGCCTCCACGGACCGCCATGCACGTAGACCACCGTGGGGTAGGGCTTGGCCACGCCCGGCGGCAAGCTCAGGTAACCATGCACATCCAGGCCATCGCCACTTTTGAAGGTGACGGGCTGTTGCGGTGCCAGGGGCGCAGTGGCGTTCATTCGGCTGCGGCCCAGTTGGGCCAGTACCTCAAAAGACTGTGTTTGCAGGTCGTAGAGCACATGCTCGCCGCCGTTGTGGCGGGTCACGGTGGCGCTCATCCAGCGCTCGTCGTCGCTCCGGTTGTTGATGCTGACGCGGGCATCGGTTTGGCCCTTGAGCTTTTGCAGGGCTTGGGCGAGTGCGGGATCAAAGACGTGCCATTGCTGGGTGTCGGGATCGGACACCACCGCCACGGGACGGTTTTGCAGGCGACTCCAGATGACACCGACCAAGTCCACGCGGGCATCGGCGTGTTCGAAGCGCTCGGCACCATCGTGCAAGTTGATCTCGACCAGCGCCAGTTTGTCGCGCCCCCGGTTGGACATGGCCCACCAGTGGCCAGGTGTGGCGCTGGGGGCCACAGGGGTCAGCGTGTCAAAGTAACTGACTTCAAAGCGACGGCTCCAGGCCTGCTGGGCGGTGTCCACCGGGGTTTCGAAAACCCATGTCGCGTCCTCAAGCCGGGCACGACCGATCACCGCACCGTCATCGTTGACCAGCCATGTGCCCACATGGCCGGGATTGGTGGCCAACAATTTGAGTTTTCCGGTGGCCATGCTGTAGCGGTACACGTCGTCAAACTTGGGGTCACGCCGATTGCTGGCAATGATCAGGTCGCTGCTGTAGGGCAAGGTGCGCAGAATGTACGAGCGGGACCCGGCAAACGGGGTCAGGTCTCGGGCAGCCAGTTGAGGTTGGTCGGTGTCGAGCATCCAGACGTGGGTATTTTCGTCAGCGTGGTCGGAAATCTGCAGCAAGATGTGGCGGCTGTCGCGTGCCCAGACGCCACCGCCTGAAATGTTGTAGCTCTTGACCTCAGCTGTTTTCAGGTTTTTGACAAACAGCCCCGGCCCCAGACCCAGGCGGGCCACCCACATCAGGCGCTGCCCATCGGGCGAAATTTGATACCCACCTGACCCGTCCCAGTCGGCCACCAGATCCCGCACGGGGATCAAGGCAGGGGCGGCGTTGCTGGACGGCGTGCGCACGCTGGCGCAAGCGGCCAGCGCCGTGATCAAGGCGATCAGGCTCCATCGTGTTAGACGGGTGCAGATGGGGAATGGTGTGAGGCGCATGGCAGTATGGCGGGTCTGGTTGAACGGGGGGTCATGGTTGTTGTGCTGGAGGGGTGTAGGCGGCTTCAAAGTCCGTGCCCTCGTTCATCAGCTCAATGACGTGCAGCAAGCCCGGGCTGCCCACTTGGGCCAGCCGTCGGTGATGCAGGCTTGCACGATGGGGCGTGCGCTGCCGCTGCCGTAGGCCGTGCGGATGGCCGCTACGGCGCGAGCCATGTCTGTGCGCAGTCGGTTCTGTGCGTGTCTGCGAAGTCGGGACATGTGGTCTTCGGAGCTTCAGGTTCATGTACCAACAAATCCCCCGGCTGGCATTGCAAGACTTCGCAGATGCGCTCCAGCGTGTCAAAGCGCACGCCTTTGACCTTGCCGGACTTGAGCAGGGAAATGTTGACTTCGGTGATGCCGACGGCGGCGGCCAGATCGCGTGAGCGCATCTTGCGGCGGGCCAGCATCAGGTCGAGTTGGACGACGATGGGCATCAGACAAACGCTTTGTTTTCTTCGGCGATTTCCGACATCCAGGCCATGAGGTAAGACAGCATGAGCAAGACGCCGCAAATCAACAGGCCCAGCAAGTCGCTGGGGTGCATTTCCCAATTCCAGAACTGAGATTGCGGGGGCAGGCGCAAGGTAACCAGATAACTCCAGAGTGGCCGGGTCACGATGCCCAGCACGGCACAACCCAAGCCTGCCCAGGCACCGCGTTGCAGCCAGCTGTTGGTGATGGTGCTCAAGCCCATGTCGCGCAGCAAATGTTGGGTGCCTTGCCACAAACAAATGACAGCGGCCAACAACAGGAACCACAGGGTCAGATTGAGTCCAACGGCGCTGCCGAGTTGCCAACTCGCACCAGCGTTGAGATCGCGTTGCCAATAACTGCCGACCTTGTGCAGAAATTCCGAGGGGTCTCGCAAGGGGTGAAGAATGTGAAGCAGCACCCAGAGTGTGTAGATGCTGCCCAGGACTCTCAGGGTCCAGATGACTGTGGCGACTTTGCGCCGCAGTGGGGCGTGACGCTCTGCGGATGGGGTGATTGATGAGTTCATGCCATGCCTCCTTGTGAAAGGAGTCCATTGGAACTCAAAAATAAAATTTAAACAATAAAAATTTATTGATTTGTATTAAATTTTTATTTCAAAATAGTTCTGTAGGGATGTTCAGAGCCGCACCAGCGCCTGCATCTTCGAAGCCAGCCACAGCTTGCGTAGCGGCATGAGCGCGATGCCTGCCGTAGTCGAGTGATAGGTTGATTTCCCGAACGGTAAATGATTGAGCCCCATGCGCTTGAAATACAAAAAATTTCCCGTTCGGGAAATGCACCTGGTCTTGAAGTGAGTTCTGGTACAAAATTTCCCGAACGGGAAATTCAACAATCCATGACCAGCATTCATTCACCACAGCAATTGGGTGAGGCCATCCGCGCCGCCCGCAAGCAGCTCGCGCTCACGCAGCCTCAGTTGGCCTTGGCGGCAGGGGTCGGTGTGCGCTTTGTCGTGGAGCTGGAGGCGGGTAAGCCCACGGTGCGACTGGCACATGTGCTGCGCGTCCTGCACGCGCTGGGTGGCGAGATCCATATCACTGGCTTGCCAGAGGCGAGTATTTGACGGTCTTGCGGAGACGTCTAAGGTGCATGCCCTTCAAGCTAAGGGCATCAAAACCGCCCCAGCGCCTGCATCTTCCACGCCAGCCACAGCTTGCGCAGCGGTGTCAGCGCGATGCGCTGGTGCAGCACCTGAAAACCCGAGGCTTCGATTTCGCGCAGCAAGGTGCGGTAGATGCTGGCCATCATGAGGCCGGGTTTTTGGGCGCGGCGGTCGGCCGCAGGCAGCAGGGCCAGGGCTTCGTCGTACAGGGCGTGGGCGCGGTCGGTCTGGAACTTCATCAGCGCGGTGAAGCGGTCTGAGTAGTCGCGCTGCATCAGTTCGTTGGCTTTGACGCCAAAGCGTTGCTGCTCATCGAGCGGCAGGTAGATGCGCCCGCGCATGGCGTCTTCGCCCACGTCGCGGATGATGTTGGTCATCTGAAAGGCCAGGCCCAGTTTGTGGGCATAGGCCGTGGTTGCCTCGTCGGTTTGGCCAAAGATGCGGGCGGCGACTTCGCCCACCACGCCTGCTACCAAGTGGCAATATTTTGTGAGGCCCGCAAAGTCAAGGTAACGGGTTTGGTTCAGGTCCATCTGGCAGCCTTCGATCACGGCCATCAGGTGGCGGCTTTCGATGCCGAAGGTGGGGGCCAGGGGCATGAGGGCGTGCATGACCGGGTGGCTGGGCTGGCCTGCGTAGGCTTGTTGCACTTCT
>CAITSG010000477.1 GCA_903894995.1 uncultured Burkholderiales bacterium | reverse complement strand
GGCTGGGGTGAATCGGAATGGTACGTGTCATGGCTGTTACCTGAGGTGTGTCAGTGGCGGCGTTCAGGCGGCGTCGTAGACGACTTCCAGCGAAGGCTTGATGTCTTCGTTTTTGCCCACCATGTCGAACACGGTGGCAGGTTCGAGCACCACGTTGCGGCCTACCACGTCGGCGCTGAACAGGCCCAGCAACTGGTCTTGGGTCTGGGGCTTCGGGCGCATGGGCGGCGCTTCGGCCACGTTCTTGGCCAACTCGGCAAACAGCGCGCCCCACTCGCCATCGGGGCGGCCAATGATTTCGTAACTGGCGCTCTTGCGGCGGATGTCTTCGTTGGCGGGGATCGCAGCCAGCACGGGAATACCGGCATTGGTGGCAAAAGCCTGGGCTTCGCCCGTGCCGTCGTCTTTGTTGATGACCATGCCGGCCACACCGACGTTGCCACCGAGCTTGCGGAAATACTCCACCGCCGAGCAGACGTTGTTGGCGACATACAGCGACTGCAAGTCGTTGCTGGCCACCACGATGACTTTTTGGCACATGTCGCGGGCAATCGGCAGGCCGAAACCGCCGCACACCACATCGCCCAAAAAGTCGAGCAACACGTAGTCAAAGCCCCAATCGTGGAAGCCCAATTTTTCGAGCGTTTCAAAGCCGTGGATGATGCCGCGACCACCGCAACCGCGACCGACTTCGGGGCCACCGAGTTCCATGGCAAACACGCCGTCGCGTTTGAAGCACACATCACCAATGCTGACCGCCTGGCCCGACAGCTTGAGGCGGGATGAGGTTTCGATGATGGTCGGGCAAGCCTTGCCGCCAAACAGCAAACTGGTGGTGTCGCTCTTGGGGTCGCAGCCAATCAGCAGCACTTTTTTGCCCTGCTGGGCCATCATGTAAGACAGGTTGGCCAGCGTGAAGCTTTTGCCAATGCCGCCCTTGCCGTAGATGGCAATGATTTGTGTCTCTTTGGTCACCTCGGAGGTGCTGACGGCGTCAGGTTCGACGTCGGCTTCGCGGCGCAGCACTTCGACAAATTTAATGGGCTGAACAGTGGTGTCGGTAGTCATGCGTTTGCACTCCAATCAAGAATCATCTTGAGACAGCTCGCATCTCCGAAGGCGGTCTCGTAGGCAGAACCAGCATGTGTCGATGGCTGGGTGTGGGTGATCAAACCGTCGAGCGACAAGCGTCCGGTGTTGACCAGCTCGTTGACGGCCAACAAATCGGGGCGCTTCCACTCGGCAGCGATGCGCATGCGTGCTTCGCGCATGAAGGCCGGGGCGTATGCGAAAGACAGGTCTTGTTTGTAAAAACCTGCCAGCACCAACTCACCACCGGGGCGCAGGCGCTGAATCAAGGTGTTGAGCAGGCTGCCGTCGCCGCTCACGTCGTAAATCGTGCGGTAGTCGCGGCGTGGGTCGTCTTGCGGCTGCACCACGGTGTAGCCCTCGGCCCCGGTAGAGCGCGCGGCCTGGGTTTCCCACACGGTGGGGGCTGGCAGGCCAGCAGCGACTGTCAGGCGGGCCAACAGGCGGCCCATGACGCCGTGACCCACGATGAGTTCAGGGGCTTCAAACGGGTCTTGCTGACCACCGCCCGATACAGCGTGGTACGCCGTGGCGGCCAGCGCCAGCAGCACCGATTGAGCACCCAAGTGTTCGGACACCGGCACCACTTTTTGCTCGCTCACCACCAAACGCGAGGCGGCACCGCCAAACAGGCTTTTGACACCGGTGAAGCAATTGGCCCCTGGCACAAACACGCGCTGACCGGCTTGAATTCCTTTGTCACAGGCGCTGCGCACCACACGGCCCACCGTCTCGTAACCTGGCACCAAGGGGTAACCCATGCCCGGGAAGGGAGGCATGCTGCCGTCCCAGAGCATGCGCTCGGTGCCGGTGCTGATGCCACTGAACTCCACGGCCACATCCAGCTGACCGGCCTGCAGCTCGGGCAAGTCCAGGGCCTGCAAGCTCAGTTGCTTGGGGCTGTTGAAGACGACGGCTTGTGATTTCATGACTGTATTTTTTGCTTTACATTGAATTATGTCAATATCAATTGACACTATTTTAATGGATTGAGGGTAAACACTGAGATTTACGTCCCAAAAGGATGCGGGCATGGATGGGCATGTCGTTGGGCACTTGCTCGACATGGGTGAAACCAGCCTCTTCCATCATGGTTTGCAGCTCTTGCGGGGTGCGCAAACGACCCGCCCCCATGGCCAGCAAATAAAAGTGGAAATACGCATCAACCGAGGCACTGGGCTGTCCAGCCTCGTCTTCGGGTTGCGCCATCGGTTCGGCCAACAACAAGACGCCGCCCACGGGCAAGGCCGCAAAGGCTTTGTGCAGGATTTGGCGCACCACCGCATCGGGGTGGTCGTGCGCCACGCGCACCAGGGTGATCAGGTCGGCCCCCTCGGGCAAGGGATCGTCCAGAAAACTGCCCGGATGCAGGGCCACGCGCTCGGTCAAACCTTTGGCCTGCAGGCCCTCGCGGGCCAAGGCCAGCACGGGCGGCAGGTCGAACATCTTGAATTTCAGGTGCGGTGCGTGCGCAGCCAACTCGCTCACGAACCGGCCCTTGCCCGCCCCCACGTCCAGCACACAACGGTGCTCGTCAAAAAAGTAGGACGACAAAATTTCTTGCACCACAAAGCCCTGCGAAGCCGCCATGAGTTGTGAGTAGCGGGTGAACTTGTCCACCTCGGCTTGGGGTGATGCAAGCGGTGCGGCCTGCTGATGGGCATACGGCCAGTACTCGGCCATGCCACCGCTCCAAGCGTTGTTCAAAAACTGCACCGGGTCCTGCATGTCCTGGTAAAGCAGATGGTTGTGCTCGATCATTTGGGCGATGCCCTCGTGCTGCGCCAGCGGCACGCCCAAGGGACCCAGGCCAAAACGCCCCTGACTGCGGTGCTCCAACAAGCCCAGCGCCACGGCCGACAGCAACAAGCGCTGCAAAACAGCAGGTGCCAAGCCAGTGCGATGGGCCAAATCGTGCAGATTGGCGGGGGCATGGTGCAAAGCCCGAAACAAGTCCAGTCGCACACAAGTGAGCAAAACCTGGCTGTGCACAAACCCGGCCATCAAATCGAACAGCTTGCGGGTGCGGCGACGGATCAACCAGCGGGTGAGCGGGTTGCTGAGCGACCAGCGGTACAAACCGGGGTGGGCATACCAGCGCTCCAGACGGGCTTGCCAGGCATCTTGGAGCGAGGTGTCTGCGGTGTGGGCCTGCGCAGCGGCCAAATCCAGAGGTTGGGACATGATCTTTCCTTTGCGTCAGGCTGTTTTGGCGCTCAATGCGGTGCGCTGACGCGAGCCGGAGCCACCTCAGGGTGGGTCTTGAAATAACCTTCGCACAGGGCTTTGGGCACCAAGCGCTCGGCCTCCACCTGCACCAATTGGCGCAACATGTCGCGGCAAGAACAGGCCGGAATGGATCCAGCGGCCTGGTCAATCAGGCGGTCAAAATGGGCAATCGCACCGGTCAGGCCCAGCGCTTGGGCAGAGCTGGGGCGAGCGTGCAGGACATCCTGCCCTGCGGGTTTGCCCAAAGTGGCGGCGTCGGCAATCACGTCTCGGATGTCATCGGCCACTTGATAGGCCTCTCCCAAATACTGACCCAGGTGGGCCCAAGGCTCGGGGGCCACACCGCAACTGAGCGCCCCAGCGCAGGTGGCCGACACAAACAAAGCCCCGGTCTTGGCGCGTTGGTATTGGCCCAAATCGGCACTGGTTTCGCACTCCCAGGCTTGCCCGGCCACGATGCCGTTGGGCAGGCCCACGCCGGTGGTCAAGTTGTCCATGAGCCGAATCAAGCGGTCGGGCCTTTGCACACCGGCTTGAAGCAACACACGGTAAGCCATCACGATCAGGCCGTCACCGGCCAACAGCGCCAGCGGTTCGCTGAAAGCCTTGTGCACTGTGGGCAGCCCGCGCCGGGTGTCTGCATTGTCAAAAGCGGGCATGTCGTCGTGCACCAGCGATGCACAATGCATCAATTCAAGGGCCACAGCGGCGGCATTGGTCAACTCGGGCGTGTCATCACCACAGGCGGTGGCCACCGCCATGCACAACTGCGGACGAATGCGCGCCCCACCCGAAAAAACCGCATGCCGCATGGCCGCCACCAGCCTGGGCGGCGCGCCCACACCAGCGGCTTGCTCAAAATGTGCGTTCAGGGCTTGCTCGGCGCGTGTCAACAAACTCATGGGACCTCCGGAGGGAAGACCTGTCAACCCAAGCTGACAGGCATGGGTGTAAATATATATTGATATTTGAGTATGTCAACCGGTGTTGACACCCAAACGGAGCATCGGCGATTGAAAAACGCGCCCATCGGGCCTTTGCGGTGCAGCCCAGCGCGGGCGTGGCCAATCGCGGGCGGGTCATTCCCGGCTAGGATGTCAGGCACACAACAGGAGCATGGCCATGGGCATTTGGTTGGAGTTGGGCATTTTCGGACTGGTGTTTGTGTTTGCCTTCTGGCAAATGCACGATGTGCGCAAGGCGCAGGAAAAGACCCGGCAACAGCGGGCACAGGAAAATGCACAGCGGGAAGCGCAAACCCGCGAATCGTTGGACAAAGAAACGCCGCCATGAGCTCATGGATCCAGCCCAATGATGTTTTTTGTAGGAGCGACGCCCTCGTCGCGATCACCCTCGCAAACCACCACCCATCGCCCCGGGGCGGGGCTCCCACAAAAGGCAGGGCATTCCCCGGTAGGAGCGACGCCCTCGTCGCGATGGCCCCCATTTGCAGACGACAATGCTTGATTTTCTGATTTGCCGAACATGACCGCCCTGCCCGCCTGCCCCCAATGGCACGATGAATACACCTGCGAAGATGGCAGCTTGTTGATCTGCCCCACGACATCGACTGCAAGATCGAGGGTTTGGCCCGACTCAGCTGAAAACCGAATTCGTCAAAAAAGCCTGACCCGGGCATGAGCAACGACAACCAGATCTACCTGCCAGAGAGCTTCACGGCGCTGTATGTGCCACCCGGCAAAATCAAACCCAGCATCGGCCATCACGAGATGGCCGAGCGCTACGAGCTGTGCGAAGACCTCGCCAACTTGCTGACCGAAAAAGCGGCCAACATGCAGTTCACGCTGGGCATTACCGAAGAATTGGTGCTGACGCAATGCGAGCTGGGCCTGCTGGCCGAGCCTGC
>CAITSG010000476.1 GCA_903894995.1 uncultured Burkholderiales bacterium | reverse complement strand
TATCGGCAGCGCGTACTTGAGCGCAAACGCGAAGTCGCGCTCGTCGTGCGCAGGCACGCCCATGACGGCACCGTCGCCGTAGCTCATGAGCACGTAGTTGCCAACCCAGACTTCAACTTGCGCACCGGTCAGTGGGTGCGTGACGAACAAGCCAGTGGCCATGCCCTTTTTCTCTTGCGTGGCCAACTCGGCTTCGGTGGTGCCGCCGGACTTGCATTCTTCAAGGAAGGCTGCCAAAGCGGGGTTGCTGGCCGCAGCGTGCAGCGCCAGAGGATGCTCTGCAGCCACCGCGCAAAAGGTCACGCCCATGATGGTGTCGGCGCGGGTGGTGAAGACATACATCTTTCCCTCACCGATCAAAGCGCCGTCAGTGCCAGCGATGCTGTGCGGGAACGCAAAGCGCACGCCTTCGCTCTTGCCAATCCAGTTTTCCTGCATCAGGCGCACTTTGTCCGGCCAGCCGTTCAGCGTGGCTTTGTCGTTGCCGATCTGCACATGGTCCAGCAGCTCTTGGGCGTAAGCGGTGATGTTCAGGTAGTAGCCGGGGATCTCGCGCTTTTCGACCGGGGCACCGGTGCGCCAGCCTTTGCCGTCAATGACCTGTTCGTTGGCCAGCACGGTCTGGTCTACCGGGTCCCAATTGACGACCTGGGTCTTGCGGTAGGCGATGCCTTTTTCCAGCATCTTCAAGAACAACCACTGGTTCCACTTGTAATAGGTCGGGTCGCAGGTGGCGACTTCGCGTGACCAGTCGATGGCCAGGCCCATGGCCTGCATCTGCTTTTTCATGTACGCGATGTTTTCGTACGTCCATTTGGCCGGGGGCACGCCATTTTTCAAGGCGGCGTTTTCGGCGGGCAGGCCAAACGCGTCCCAGCCCATGGGCATCAAGACATTGAAGCCTTTCATGCGCAGGCTGCGCGTGAGCATGTCGTTGATGGTGTAGTTGCGCACATGGCCCATGTGCAGCTTGCCGCTCGGGTACGGCAGCATGGAGCAGGCGTAGAACTTCTTTTTGCTGGCGTCTTCGGTGACGCGGTAAGCATCGCGGGCGGTCCAGCGGGACTGCGCGGCGGGTTCGACTTCGAGGTGGTTGTACTTGTCTTGCATAGGGCTAAATTGTAGGGGGTGGGCTGGAGGCGGCCAGGTGCACCTGAAGGGCATGGCGAACAAGCGCCTCACTCAGGGAGACACCACCTGGGCCACAAAGCCAATTCGGGTCAGACCGGCTTTTTGGGCCAGGCCCATGGCTTCGACCACGCGGCCATAAGGCACGGACGCATCGGCCCGAAGCTCCAACTCCGTCAAGGGATTGCGCTGCGCGGCGGCCCTGAGTTTCAAACGCAAAGCTTCAGCAGTGATGGCCTGATCGTTCACGAACATCGCCCCTTGTGCGTCCACAACCAAGGCAATCGCCTGTGGGGCAGCTCCCGGCTCGCCGCCCTCACTGCTGGGCAGGTCCAGGCGTATAGCGCTGCTCATCAAGGGCGCTGTCACGATAAAAATGACCAGCAAAACCAACATCACGTCCACCAAAGGGGTGACGTTGATCTCGCTCATAGGCACATCAGATTTGCGAGCAGACAGGCGACCGAATGCCATGTTTTTCAGCCTTGGGCCTTGTCTGCCAACAGTGCGCGAAGATCGTGCGCAAAACCTTCAAGTTCGGCCTCAATCTGGCCAATGCGTCGGCCCAGCAAGTTGTAGCCGAGCACGGCAGGAATGGCCACAGCCAGGCCAGCGGCCGTCATGATCAGGGCCTCGCCCACCGGGCCGGCCACTTTGTCAATGGTCAAGGCACCGGCTTCGGCCATGCCGGTGAGCGCATTAAAAATGCCCCAAACCGTCCCCAGCAAACCCATGAACGGTGAAATGGAGCCAGCGGTCGCCAACAGCACCTGCCCCCATTGCAGGCGACGCAAAACCAATTGCATCGCGTCCCGCAACACCCGGGTCAGTTGAGGGTGACGTTTGCCCGCCGAAGCCAAAGTTCCGCCCAAGGGTTCCACGGTGGCCTCCAGCAAAGGCAGCACACAAGCGTCACGGTCAAATTGAGCCACCCTTTGACGGGCATCCTCAAAACCCGAGGACTGCCAAAAAGCGGCCACACTGCGGGGAACATCCCGAGCCACTCGGGTCAACAAGCGCCACTTCCAGGCCATGACCACCCAACTGCCGACCGACAGCGCCAAAAGCAAAACCGCCAACACCCGACTGAGCACATCACTGTGCAACAAGAAATCGTTCAGGTTCATGACAAATTTCGATTACCGGTCAGTTCAACGCAGATTCAACACGTCGAACATGTCAAACAATCCGCGGTCATGCCCAGCCAAAAAGCGAACGGCACGCAAACTGCCTTGCGCATAGGTCGAACGACTGGACGATTTGTGCGTGACCTCAATGCGCTCACCAATGCCCGCAAAAAGGACGGTGTGGTCACCCACAATGTCACCGCCACGGATGGTGGAAAAACCAATCGTGGAAGGATCGCGCTCACCGGTATGGCCATAGCGCTCGTAAACCGCACAATCCTTGAGATCCCGGCCAATGGCCTGGGCAATCACCTCACCCATTTTGAGGGCCGTGCCCGAGGGGGCATCGACCTTGTGGCGGTGGTGCGCCTCGATGATCTCAATGTCATAACCGGTGGACATGGCCTGAGCGGCCATTTGCAGAAGCTTCAAGGTCACGTTCACCCCCACGCTCATATTGGGAGCCATGACAATGGCCATGTCTTTGGCCAGCTCGGCAATTTCAACTTTTTGTACTTCACTAAAACCCGTGGTACCAATCACCGCCTTGACCCCAAGTTCACGACAAACGTGAAGGTGGGCCAGCGTTCCTTCAGGGCGCGTGAAATCAATCAAGCAGGACGCGCCGCTCAGGCCGACGTGCAAATCAGCGGTTACAACCGTGCCAGTGACTTGGCCCAAAGAGACCCCAGCATCCAGACCCAAGGCGGGGCTTGAGGCCATGTCCAGCGCACCGGCCAGCCGACAATCATCAGAGGCCAATATGGCCTCAATCAGCATGTGCCCCATTCGGCCCGAAGCACCCGCAACAGTGATTGGCAATAAATTCAAAGAGGTCATGGCTTCAAAGCAAGTAAATCACAAAAAAAGAACAGCACTTTGGCAATAAAAAGGCTGTGTAGCTCAGCGCAGTGCTGGCTCCAAAGGGGGGTACTGGCTGGGCAGGCCGGTTGCGGGCCGAACGGCGTCACTGGCGGGTTTTGGGGACTCGAATTTCTTCAAGACCTCCTCGGTGGCCTCTAAAACGGGGACCTTCACATTGGCCCTGGGACCCGCCAAGCGTCCTGCAAACTCCGACTCGCTGGGCAGCACATCGCTGTCCACCTGTTCAAGCACATCGCCTTTGAAGTACACCGTCATTCTGAAATTTTGAGATGGGACACCTTGACGGTCAATGCTGAACGCGTAGTCCCAGCGGTCGGCGTGAAACAAACTGGCAATCAACGGCGTGCCCAGGATGTCCCGAACCTGCGCCCGCTGCATTCCGGGGCGCAGCGCCTGTCGTTGCTCTTTGGAGACGAAATTGCCTTGCACCACCTCGGGCACATATGGCTTGAAGGTGTCGCGGTTGATGTTGCCGGAAAAACCGCCACAAGCACTCAAACCCACGCTCAAAAAAAGCGCAACAAGAAGAGAGGGTGTGCGAAATGTCATGGAAACTGTCATGGTTGTGGGCGTACCGATATGATCAGATCATTGTAGCGGCAGCTTTGCACAGCCAAGGCAATCCCTGACCGAACCCCTGAACCCATGAGCCACATCGAAGAACTCAAAAGCAATGGCCTCAAAGCCACTTTGCCCCGCTTGAAAATCCTGGAAGTTTTTCAAAGCGCCCAGATGCGCCACATGACAGCCGAAGATGTGTTTCGTCATTTGCTCCAGGACAACGCCGACATTGGCTTGGCCACGGTTTACCGGGTATTGACCCAGTTTGAGCAGGCAGGCATTTTGAGCCGGAACCACTTCGAAAGTGGCAAAGCTGTTTATGAACTCAATGAAGGGCAACACCACGACCACATGGTGTGTCTTGACTGCGGGCGTGTTGAAGAGTTTTTTGACCCTGAGATCGAGTCGCGCCAACAAGCCGTCGCACAAGCCAAAGGTTTTGTGATTGCGGACCACGCACTGAGCCTGTATGCCCATTGCATTCAAAACCCCTGTCCCCATCGCAACCCCGGCTCATGAACAGACAGCGGCTGATGCCCTTCATGTCATGGCGCGGCGTTGGCGTTCAATGAACTCCTGGTAAGTGTCAATGCCCCGCATCTGCAAAATGGTGTTGCGAACGGCAGCCTCCACCAAGACCGCAATGTTGCGACCTGCCACCACCTGAATGACCACCTTGCGCACGGGAATGCCCAGCACGTCCTGGATCAAAGGCTCTGATGGCAAACGCTCATAGTCCCGCTCCAGGGTCTCCTTGCGCACCAAATGGACAATTAATTTGAGCCGCATTTTGCGGCGCACAGCGGTTTCGCCAAAAATGGCACGGATGTCAAGCAGGCCAATCCCTCTGACCTCCAGCAAATTCAAAAGCAAATCAGGGCATCTTGCTTCAATGGTGGTCTGGTTGATGCGGTAAAGATCTACCGCATCGTCGGCCACCAAACCATTGCCGCGCGAAATCAACTCCAGCCCCAACTCACTCTTGCCCAAACCGGACTCGCCGGTGATGAGCACGCCCATGCCCAAAATGTCCATGAACACACCGTGCATGGTGGTGCGATCGGCAAAATGCTTGGACAAATAAGCCCGAAGAACATCGATCACGAACGCCGATGACTGGTCGGTCGAGAACATGGGAATTTGTGCCCGCTCGCACATGGACAGCAAGGCCTCTGGCGCTGACTGTCCATCGGCCAACACCAAAACGGGGGGCTCCAAGGTCACAATGCGGGCAATGCGTCGGGCGCAATCTTCGGGCGTGGAGTTGGTCAGGTAAGCCACTTCTCGCGGCCCTAAAATCTGGACTCTGTAGGGGTGAATGTAATTGAGATAACCCACCAAATCGGCACCGGATCGGGCTTCGCGAACGGCCACATCGTCAAACCGACGCTCTGAAGCGCCCAGTCCCGCCAGCCATTGCCACTTTAATTTTCCCCGGTGATCTTCAAACAGAACATCGGCACTGATGACGGATGGCTTCATCGCAGCAATCTTCCTGAGGTTTGGCGCTTCAGACGGTTTGCGCTGAACGCCACTGAGCAATCAACTGGTGCAAGCCCTCTTGGGCTGAACTGTTCTTGATGTTTTCACGCAAGACGGTGTCACTGAGCAATTCGGCAATTTCGGAAAGAATTTCGAGGTGTTTTTGGGTGGCCGCTTCTGGCACCAGCAAAAAAATCAGCAAATTAACGGGCTGTTCATCAGGTGCATCAAAACCTATAGGCTGGACCAGTCGAAAGACGGCTGCCATGGGAGACTTGAGACCCTTGATGCGACCATGTGGTATGGCCACGCCATGGCCCAAACCGGTTGAGCCCAAGCGTTCACGCGCAAACAAGCTGTCGGTCACCAGCGCACGAGAAAACCCGTGCAGGTTCTCAAAGAGAAGTCCGGCTTCTTCAAATGCACGTTTTTTGCTGGTGGCTTCCACCCCGACAAGTACTTGGGCAACAGGCAATATGGAGGAAAGGCGATTCATGGTCGAGGCCGGATTATGCACCTGTTCGGTCCTGAGGGTCGGGATACCACGTGTCGCCGCGGTGTCTGAGTTGGACTATTCAGGCCAAAGTGGGGGCACAAAAACAAAAAGAGCCGCTTGCTGCGGCCCCTGTTGGCTCCAACTACGCTTACATCATGCGTTTAGGTGCACTGTGGTGGTGGTCCGTGATGCGGTCCTTGTGCTTGACCACTTGTCGGTCCAACTTGTCCACCAGTTCATCAACGGCTGCATAAAGATCTTCGTGAGCACTTTCTGCAAACAGGTCACTGCCTTTGACGTGGATATTGCACTCTGCGCGCTGGCGCTTTTCCTTTTCCTTCATCTTTTCGACGGTCAGCAGCACTTTGACATCGACCACCTGATCAAAATGCCGGGTGATGCGGTCAAGTTTCCCCGTGACGTACTGGCGCAAAGCCGGGGTCACTTCTAAATGATGCCCGCTGATGGTTAAATTCATAATCGTCGCCTCCTTGAATTCAAGCTAGGGAAAGCCCCGCCGGTGTGGGGCCTTGAACCACCTTTTCGGGGTGGTTCAACCCCACTATGCGCGCCCAAAAATGGAAAAGCAATACGCCTGCAACTAAACCTGTAAAGCCCGCCGCTTTTGCGCCCAACGTGCCATTTCAGTGCTATCGTCCGGTTTGAAACCAAGGCCTGACTCGGTAACCAATCGCTCCGCGCGCATACGAGCACACCCTGCAACTCAGCCCACAGCCGGCGCAGGTGCCCCATGCAGGCGCAAATGCCCGGCCAACCAGACACTGAGCACACTGGCCAAAACCCCCAACAAACCCGCCACCCAATACAAGGTGAGCTGTCCTTGCGCGTCGCGCCCGATGATCAGCCCCGCCACCAAGGCTGCCAAGCCCATCGAGGCCGATTGCACGGCCGAGTTCAGGGTCATGAAGGTGCCACGCAAACGAGGCAGGGCGGCCGAAGAAATCATCGCCATGCCGGGAATCATGCGCCCGCTCATCACCGTGAACAACAAGGTGGAGATGACCAGCAAACCCCACAAAGGCAGCCCTTGCGACAGCGTGGTGGCCATCAAGGGAACCGTCACCGCCAAAGCCAGGCGCTGAAACATCTTGACCTTGCCCACCTGGTCGGTCAAGCGACCAAAAAACCGTGCGCTGAGCAAGGTGGCGACACCCCCACACAGGTAAATCCATGGCACTTCAGAGGCCTGCATGCCCGCGTTGGATTGGAGGTAAATGGTGATGTAAGGAATGACGCTGAAAGCTGCAAACATCATCAGGCCCGACACCGCAAAAGCCTTGAGGTGGTTGGCTTCGGCCAAAACTTGGCCAATGCCGCGCCACACACTCACCCGCTCGGGGTGGTGCAAGTGCGCATCCAAACGGGGCAAGGTTTGCCAGGCCCCCAGCGCCAGCAAGCCCACCAGCACAGCGATGGCCACAAAAGGGGCATGCCAGTTGAAATGCGCCGCCAAAAACAGACCCAGTGGCACACCCGCCACGGTGGAGACGGAAAACGAGGTCATCACCACGCTCATGGCTCGGCCCCGGCGCTCGAAGGGGATCACATCGGCCACGATGGTCTGTGAAAGGGCCGACAAGACCCCGCCAAACAAGCCTGCAGCCACACGCGCCACCATCAACCACACATAGTCGGGGGCAAAGGCGCAAGCGAGCGTGGCCAACCCGAACAGGGCGTACATGCTCAGAAGCAACTGTTTGCGGCCGAAACGGTCAATGTAAGTGGCCGCCATCAAACCCGAGAAGCCGGCCGACAAGGTGTAGGCCGAGACCAGCAGCCCGAACTCGGCGTTGCTGATGCCAAACAAGGCCGTGAACTGTGGCCCCAGCGGCATCATGATCATGAAATCAAGGATGTGGGTGAACTGGATACCGGCCAAAGTCAAGAGCAACCAGCGCTCGCGCCGTGGGGTCAGGTGGGGGATCATGAAACAATGCCGGTAAATCGTCTGAATTTAACACCCATCCAGCCCCTGGCCTTCTCCTCCTTTTACAGCCTTGTTCACCCGCCCATGTTGCCATGCCCATTGACAACCTGACCGCCCAACCCGTTTCGCCGCTTGCCAATCTAACGCCCGCACGTCCGGACCCACTGAGGCCAGCCCATGTCAATGGCCTGGTCCTCATGGGGGGTGGTGCACGCACGGCTTACCAGGCAGGTGCTTTGCAGGCGATTGGCCAACTGCTGGACCGACAAGAAGCAAAACTTCAAAGTTTTCCGTTCCAAGTCTTGGCGGGGACATCGGCTGGGGCCTTGAACGCCACATTCCTGGCCAGCAAGGCCTTGGATGGCCTGAACGGTCTGAACGATTTGGCGAATTTTTGGGCCCATATTCGAACCAGCGACGTTTACCACTTGCCACAAACCCCTTTGGACAAATTCAGCCGCTGGGCGACTGCGCTGGGCTTGCTCAGCTCGGCACGCGCACATGCTGCCGCCATGGACAATCTGGCCCTGGTCAACACCCTGCACCGGGCCATTGCATTGGAGCGGATCGACCAAGCCCTGCAAAAAGGTGTGCTGCAAGCCTTGGCCGTCACGGCTTCGAGCTATTCCAGCGGTGTGCATTGGACTTTTTGCCAAACCCGCGATGGCCGACCCATACCGTGGAGTCGTCCCGGCAGGCGGGCCGAACAGCAGCCCATCACCATCGAGCATCTGATGGCATCGAGCGCCATTCCTTTCATTTTTCCATCCACTCCCCTGTGGGTAGACGGCCGAATGGAATTTTTTGGGGATGGTGCCATGCGCCAGATTTCACCTTTGTCGGCGGCCGTGCATCTGGGCGCTGACCGGATTTTGGCCATTGGCGTGAGTCAGCCCCAAAAAGGTGGGCCAGAGATGGCGACCCAAACTCCTGGACGCCCATCACTGGGCACCATCGCAGGGCATGCCATGAACAGTGTGTTCCACGACACACTGGAGGCCGATGTGGAACAAATCAGCCACATCAACCAGACGCTGCGCGTTTTACCCGACGCCTTGAGAGCGCAGTTGCCTCTGCGTTCAGTCGATGTTTTGACGCTGCAACCCAGTGCATCACTGGATGACTTGGCCCAAAAGTTTGCCCACACACTGCCCAGACCCATTCTTCGGGTACTGCAAGGCTTGGGAGCACTTCGCGGCAGCGGTGCGGCATTGGCGAGTTATTTGCTGTTTGAGTCGGAGTTCGTGGGTGCACTCATGGCCTTGGGCCGGGCAGACGTCTCGGCTCGAGCCGAGGAAATCGTGACTTTTGTAAATCCGACACCGCATCATCCGGTGCGATAATCCGCCGATTAATTCTGGTAAAGATTGCCATGGAAACTACCCCGAGTCGGTAGCTTTCGAACGCGCTGAGCACCCTGCCCATCGTTCGAAAGCTGCAAAAACCCCTTCGCCGCCCCTTTGAACTTTTGGCACTTGGCCATTTTTCGGATTCGCCATGCTCAACATCTTCACCCTCGTGAACGGCCGCCTCTTCCAAGAAGAGATCGAGTCATTGGAAGAACTCTCCCGCTTCCAGCCCATCTGGGTCGACTTGGAGTCGCCCACAACGGAAGAAAAGCGCTGGATCAAACAGTACTTCGGCCTGTCCATCCCGGAAGACGCGATGGACGAGGACATCGAGGAATCCGCGCGCTTTTATGAAGAGGACAACGGCGAGCTGCACATTCGCTCGGACTTCTTGATCGCCGACGATGACGAGCCCCGCACCGTGCGCTGCGCTTTCATCCTGAACCAGCACAACGCCGACTTAAAAAGCCAAGGCGTGCTGTTTTCCATCCACGACGAAGACGTGCCAGTTTTTCGCCTTTTGCGCATGCGTGCACGGCGGGCACCCGGGCTGATCGAAGACGCCAAGGAAGTCCTGCTCAAACTGTTTGACGCCGACGCCGAATATTCGGCCGATACGCTCGAAGGCATTTACGACCAGCTCGAAAAAGTGGGCAACACCGTCCTGTCAGGCGATGTGACCGACGCCATGGCCAGTGAAGTGCTGGGCGCGATTGCGCGGCAAGAAGACATGAACGGGCGCATTCGACGCAACGTGATGGACACGCGCCGCGCCCTGAGCTTCATGATGCGCTCCAAAATGCTCAACGCCGACCAGTTTGAAGACGCCCGCCAGATCATGCGAGACATCGACTCGCTGGACTCCCACACCGCGTTTTTGTTCGACAAGATCAACTTCTTGATGGACGCCACCGTTGGTTTCATCAACATCAACCAGAACAAGATCATCAAGATTTTCTCGGTGGCCAGTGTGGCGCTGCTGCCGCCGACCTTGATCGCCAGCTTGTACGGCATGAACTTCCAGCACATGCCTGAACTGTCCCAAAAATGGGGCTACCCCTACGCGTTGATCTTGATGATCGCCAGCGCCGTGGTGCCCATGTGGTATTTCCGCCGGCGCGGTTGGCTCCAATAAAACCCACTCAAGTGGGAGCGCGCTCGCGCAACCACTGCAACAAAATGGCCCGGCTGTAGCGGCTGGCCACCTCACAAATAAAACGATTGAAATCGGTGTGGGCCGTGTCGTCTGCGCGGTCCGAGATGGTGCGAACAGCCGCAAACGGCACGCCATAGTCAAAGCACACCTGCGCCACTGCTGCGCCCTCCATCTCCACCGCCAAAGCCTCTGGCAAGGCCTCGCGAAGCGCTCGGCTTTCGGCGCTGGTCGAGACAAAGCGGTCACCGCTGACGATCAAGCCCTGGTGTACCTTGGGCGAACTCAATTGAAACTGGGCCAAGGTGTCCGGGCCCAAATGCCGCTCAGCCGCCTGCAGCACCTGCTGCGCGGCTTCGGCCAGTTGCAAGGACAATGCGGCATCGGCCTCAAAAAGGGCCCGACCATACAGCGGCACCTCGTGCCTGGGAAACAGTGGCGAGGCATCCATGTCGTGCTGAACCAAGCCACTGGCCACCACCACATCGCCCACACGCACCCCCGGACCCAATCCACCCGCCGCGCCGGTGAACACCAGCGCATCCACCCCAAAGCGCTCCAGCATCACCGTGGCGGTGGTGGCCGCCGCCACTTTGCCGATGCGCGAAAGCACCGCCACGACCGCATGGCCTTGCCAGTGACCCACCCAAAAGTCGCGCGCCGCCACCACCACCCGCTGCTCGTCGGGCATGTCGGCCAGCACAGCAGCCAACTCTTCGTGCAGGGCACTCATGATGCCGATCACCGCCATGGATCATCCT
The DNA here is from genome assembly GCA_903894995.1 of uncultured Burkholderiales bacterium. Lineage (GTDB taxonomy): Bacteria > Pseudomonadota > Gammaproteobacteria > Burkholderiales > Burkholderiaceae_C > Limnohabitans_A. The sequence continues at coordinate 40,621 of CAITSG010000476.1, read as the reverse complement.
TTGTTCTGTTCGCCAGAAATAGGCGTCAAATTGAAAACGGCCACAAAAGAACTTGTGGCCGCCTAACTCAGTCCCGGCGCATCCGGGCAGCGCAACATCAAGCCTTATCGCGCAACTCTCGCCGCAAGATTTTGCCCACAGGCGTTTTGGGCAACTCGGCGCGGAACTCGATCACCCGAGGCTGCTTGTAAGCGGTCATGTTCTCGCGGCAATAGGCCATGATTTGCTCGGCGGTCAGTGCGGGGTCTTTTTTGACGACCACCAGCTTCACCGTTTCGCCGGTTTTTTCATCGGGCACACCAATGGCCGCGCATTCCAGCACACCCGGACAAGCCGAAGCCACTTCTTCCACCTCATTGGGGTAGACGTTGAAGCCACTGACCAAAATCATGTCTTTTTTGCGGTCAACAATCTTGAAGTAGCCGCGCTCATCCATGGTGCCCACATCGCCCGACTTGAAATAGCCGTCAGCCGTCATGACTTTGGCGGTCTCGTCTGGGCGCTGCCAGTAACCGGCCATGACCTGAGGGCCTTTGATGGCGATCTCGCCAGGCATACCCGGTGCTGTCACCTCTTGCCCATCGTCATCGAGCAACTTCATGAAGGTGCCGGGAATCGGCACACCAATCGTTCCCGTGAATGCCTTGCTGATGGTCGGGTTGCAACTGGCCGACGGACTGGTTTCTGACAAACCATAGCCTTCGCAAATCGGACAACCGGTTTTTTCCAGCCACAACTTGGCGACGTTGGGTGTGACGGCAGTGCCGCCACCCAGAGACACCAGCAGATTAGACCAATTCACCGTGCCAAAATCAGGGTGGTTGGCCAAGCCGTTGAACAAGGTGTTGACAGCTGGGAAACTGTGAAAGGTGTGCTTGGACAGTTCCTTGAGCACTGCAGGCAAATCACGCGGATTGGGAATCAAAATCGTTTTGCCGCCCATGCGCAAGCCCAGCATCATGTTCACCGTGAAAGCGAAGATGTGGTACAGGGGCAAAGCGCACACGGATGTAGGCTGTTGTCCCGCTGGCAAGCGTTTCATCGCTGGTTCGTTCCAGGCCTCGGACTGCAGCACATTGGCGATCACGTTGCGGTGCAGCAGCACCGCACCTTTGGACACGCCAGTGGTGCCGCCTGTGTACTGCAACACCGCGATGTCATCGGCGGTCAACTCGGGCTTGCGAAAGGCTTGTTGGCGCCCTTTGGACAAAGCGTCGTTGAAGCGCACCGCCTGGGGCAGGCTAAAGGACGGCACCATTTTTTTGACCTTGCGCACCACGTAATTCACCAAGCCGCCCTTGAGCAGGCCCAGTCGGTCACCCATGGCCGCCAAAATCACATGCTGCACTGGCGTTTGCGCGATGCACTTTTCGAGGGTGGCGGCAAAATTCTCGATGATGACAATCGCCTTGGCTCCCGAGTCCTTGAGCTGGTGCTCCAGCTCACGGGCTGTGTACAGCGGGTTGACATTGACCACCACCAAGCCGGCCCGCAAAATGGCCGCCACCGCCACCGGGTACTGCGGCACATTGGGCATCATGACCGCGACGCGATCGCCTTTGCTCAAGCCCAGCGATTGCAAGTAAGCCGCCAGGCCCAAACTTTCTTGGTCGGTTTGGGCAAAGCTCAAATCCTTGCCCATGAAGCTGTAAGCAGTGCGATTGGCGTATTTTGAAAAGCTCTCTTCGAGCAAGCCCACCAGCGAACTGTATTGGGTGGGATCGATGTCGGCGGGCACGCCTTCGGGGTAACTCTTGAGCCAAACGGGGTTCAGGTTCATACGGGGGTTCTCCTGAGGTCAGTCTACCGCACTCCTGACGTCAAGCTGACTCTGACTCATGCTGGATTTCCCGAGGTTTGCAAGCAAAGACTACGCCCTGTTGGCTCCCCACCGTGGACGATGAAAAAACCATGCATAAAAAACCAATGAACTCACCACAACGGACACCAAAGAAAAGACCGGATCGTAGGCCTGTGTCGTGAACATGGCCGATGTGGGCAGAGGCGAATCCTTGTAGCCGAAAAACACAATCAGAAAAAAATTGTTGGCGGTGTGTGCCCCGATGGAAAGCTCCAGACGCGCGTCACGCAAAGCGACCAGTGCAAAAAACAAACCCATGGTGAAGTAAGAGACCACCATGATCCACATGCCGTTCGCAACTGCTTCAGGGTTGACCAAATGAGGTAAGGTGAACATCACACTGCTGAGTGACGCAGCCACCAGAGGATGACGGCATATACGCCCGAAAGCCTGCAGCAAGTAGCCCCTGAAAAACAGCTCTTCCGCTGCGCACTGTAGGGGTGTCAAGAGCAGGGCCAACATGAAAAACAGCAGCCAGCGCTGGGCATCAAAACTCCAAACGTATCGTCCAGGAAAAAGCATGCTCTCGATCCCCACGGAGCACAGCATGATCACGCCCCATACGGCCGCCCCCTGGAAAATCCGCGGCCAAGAGATGGCTTGGCGGGTGGTGATCAAGGTGCGCCAGGGTCTGCGATGCCAAAACACATGGAGCATCCAGGTGCCCAAAATCAAAAGAATGAAATCCACATGGGTGGCCACAAATTCGCTCACGTCGCCTGCAACTTGGTGCGACATCAGTTCTGAAATCACGATGCTGGCCACCAAAACCACTGTCTTGACCAGGAGAGCACCCAAGATGTAACGCCACCATCCGTTGCGTCCACTGTCGGTTAAGGAAAAGAAAGCTGCGGCTGAAGCCCGCAGTGTCTCAGGGTGATGAAACATGAATCAGTTATCCATCCAAAAAAAGTCCGTCGAAGGCGACGCGTAAGTCCGAGCCAACAACTGCCAATTTTATGATTCAAAAATACACAAAATGATCGAATGACCTGATCAAGCCAACGATTCACACCCTGTTTTTTCCAATCATCAGGCCCATTAAAAAAGGGGCCATAGGGGCCCCTTGTCTGAAGTGCGGCGGCAGCCTCAAGCCTTCAAGGCCATCAGCACCTCGTCCAGCATCTTTTTGGCATCGCCAAACAACATGCGGTTGTTGTCTTTGTAGAAGAGGGGGTTGTCCACACCGGCGTAGCCGCTGGCCATGGAACGCTTCATGACGATGCTGGTGCGGGCCTTCCAGACTTCGAGCACCGGCATGCCCGCAATCGGGCTGGTCGGGTCGTCTTGGGCAGCGGGGTTCACGATGTCGTTGGCACCGATCACGATGGCCACGTCGGTATCTGGGAAGTCGTCGTTGAGTTCGTCCATCTCGAACACGATGTCGTAAGGCACTTTGGCCTCGGCCAGCAAGACGTTCATGTGACCCGGCATGCGCCCGGCCACCGGGTGGATGCCAAAGCGCACGTTCACGCCTTTTTCACGCAGTTGCTTGGTGATTTCAAACACCGTGTGCTGCGCTTGCGCAACGGCCATGCCGTAGCCAGGCACCACGATCACGTTTTTGGCGTCGCGCAGCAACTCCGCGGTCTCGGCCGCCAAGATGGGGCTGACTTCACCTTGCGGCTCTGCCGCTTCACCTGTTGGCTTGGGCGCTGCGGCTGTAGTGCCAAAGCCACCGGCGATCACGCTGATGAAGCTGCGGTTCATGGCGTTACACATGATGTAGGACAAAATCGCGCCACTGGAGCCGACCAAAGCACCGATCACGATCAACAAGTCGTTGCTCAGCATGAAGCCGGTGGCCGCTGCAGCCCAGCCGGAGTAACTGTTGAGCATGGACACCACCACCGGCATGTCGGCGCCGCCAATGGCCATGACCATGTGGATGCCGAACAACAAGGCGATGGCGGTCATGATGATCAAGGGCACCATGCCCTCTTGCACGGTGTGGGCGTTCATGAACTCACGGCCAAAATAAATGACTGCAATCAAGCCCACCAAGTTGAGCCAATGGCGGGCAGGCAACAACAAGGGGCTGCCACCGATGCGGCCTGACAACTTGCCAAACGCCGCCACCGAGCCGGAGAAGGTCACCGCGCCAATGAAAATACCGATGTAAATTTCACCCGCGTGGATGGCGTGTGCTGCGCCTTCCAAATTCTTGGAGGCTTCAGGGTCCACATAGGTGGCGTAACCGACCAGCGCCGCCGCCATGCCGACCATGCTGTGCATCAACGCCACCAGCTCGGGCATTTGTGTCATCTGCACTTTGCGCGCAGCGTACAGGCCAATGAGCGCACCCACCAGCACGGAGCCCACGATCATGGGGATGCCCTCGGCCGTGACTTGCGGGCCAAAGATGGTGGCCAGCACGGCCAGGCTCATGCCGATCATGCCGTAAAGGTTGCCGCGGCGAGCGGTTTCCTGGTTGGACAAACCACCCAGGCTGAGGATGAAAAGGATGGTCGCGCCGATGTAAGCGACCGTGGCCAGACTTGAGTTCATAAGGGTCTCTTTTATCAATCGGTCGGGGACAGAGCCAAAGATCTGCCCCCAAATTCTTCAATCAGTCGGGGACAGAGCTAAAGATCTGTCCCCAAAGTCTTAATCGGTTGGGGACAGAGCTGAAGATCTGTCCCCAAAGTCATTATTTTCGGAACATCGCCAGCATGCGCTGGGTGACGGCAAAGCCGCCAAACATGTTGATGGCGGTGAGCACCAGGGCCAAAGAGGCCAAGATGGCGATCAGCGTATTGGGACGCCCAGCTGCAGCCAAAGGCGAGATCTGCACCAGCGCACCGATAGCGATGATCGAGCTGATCGCGTTGGTCACGCTCATGAGCGGGGTGTGCAGCGCGGGCTTGACGTTCCAGACCACCATGTAGCCCACAAAGCAGGCCAACACAAACACCGTGAAGTGCGACAGGAAAGCAGCAGGCGCATACGCGCCCACCAGCACCAGCAGCACAGCAGCGACCGCTGACACGATGAGCAACTGGCCCACCGGCATGGGGCCGGATGGCTCCCCGTGGCCGTGGCCTTTTTTGGCGGCAGGCGCGGCAGCGGGCTTAGGGGCTGGCTTGGGGGCCACCACCAATGGCGGTGCAGGCCAGGTGATTTCACCGTTTTTGATGACCGTGAGGCCCCGAATGGCGTCGTCTTCCATGTTGACGTTGATCACGCCATTTTTGGTCTTGCACAGCTCTTCGGTCAGGCGGAACAAGTTGGTGCCGTACAGGGTGGACGACTGGCGCGCCATGCGGGAAGCCAGGTCGGTGTAACCCACGATGGTCACACCGTGCTTGACCACGGCCTTGCCGGGTTCGGTCAACTCGCAGTTGCCGCCTTGCTCGGCGGCCATGTCCACGATCACACTGCCGGGCTTCATGCTTTGCACCATCGCGGCGGTGATCAGCTTGGGCGCGGGCTTGCCGGGAATCAGCGCGGTGGTGATGATGATGTCGCACTCTTTGGCTTGTTTGGCGTACATCTCGCGCTGCGCGGCCTGAAAGCCTTCGCTCATGACCTTGGCGTAACCGCCGCCGCCCGAGCCTTCTTCTTCATAGTCCACTTTGACGAACTCACCGCCCAGCGACACCACTTGGTCGGCCACTTCGGCGCGGGTGTCGTTGGCGCGCACGATGGCACCCAGGCTGGCGGCTGCGCCAATGGCGGCCAAACCGGCCACACCGGCACCGGCGATGAACACTTTGGCGGGGGGCACTTTGCCCGCGGCCGTGATCTGGCCGTTGAAGAAACGGCCAAAGGCGTTGGCGGCTTCCACCACCGCGCGGTAACCGCTGACACCCGCCATGGAGGTCAGCGCGTCCATCTTCTGGGCGCGGCTCAATGTGCGGGGCAGTGCGTCGATCGACAGCGCGGTGACCTTTTTGTCCGCGAGCTGCTGCATCAAATCGGGGTTTTGGGCGGGCCACAAAAAGCCAATCAAGGTCTGGCCTTCATGCATCAGCGCCACTTCGTCGGGCGTGGGGGCACGCACTTTAAAGACGATGTCGCTGCCGCTCCACAAGGCCGTCGCGCTCGGCGCAATCGTGGCACCGGCTTCGACATAGGCCGCATCCGACAAGTCAGCGAGTTCGCCCGCGCCTTGTTCCACCACCACGGCAAAGCCGAGCTTGACCAGTTTGGTCACCGCATCGGGGACCGTGGCCACCCGTTTTTCACCGGGAAAAATCTCTCGCGGCACGCCAATGCGCTGAGGCGTTGGGGCTGTATCGCCAGTTTGCATGTTTGTCTCCTCACTCAATCCACAAAAAAATAATCAATTATTCCAGCTTAACCGATGTCCACCTGATTTTGCCCTGCCCTGAAGCACTCAACCCCTGTTTCAAGTTGAACAATCCAACACCAACCCCTGTTGATCCAAATCCAAAAATGACACGTCTTTTCCCAAAAAGACCTGACAGCGACCATGCAGGCACACCACCCTTGATAATTCATCAGATGGATACACGCTGGAAACCCAATGTCACCGTCGCCGCCATCGTTGAAAAAGAAGGCCGCTACTTGTTGATCGAAGAACACACCCCAGAAGGCCTGCGCCTGAACAACCCCGCAGGGCATTTGGACCCTGGGGAGTCGCCTGCCGAGGCTTGTGCCCGAGAGACTTTGGAAGAGACAGCGCACCTTTTTAACCCCACAGCTTTAGTGGGTATTTACCTGTCCCGTTTTCAACGCCTTGCCACGGCAGAGGACGTGACCTACGTCCGAATGGCGTTTTGTGGTGAATTGGGTGAATTGCAAAAGGGTCGACAACTTGATGAAGGCATCGAGCGCACCCTCTGGATGACACCCGAGGAAATCAGGGCGAGCGCATCCCGTCACAGAAGCCCTCTGGTTTTGCAATGCATTGAAGACCATCTGGCCGGGCAGCGTTACCCACTCGGGGTCATTTACACCGACCCTGCGGTCAAGGATTTACCGCATCTGAAGGCTTGAATGCATTCATGTACACGGCTCGGTCCCGCTGGGCAGATCGCTACTTAGGGGCAAAAACAGAAGCATTCCAGCCCAAATCCTGTGCCATGGACTGCGCCAAGCGCTGGTAGCCTGGCACTGTGAAATGGATCAAATCCTTGGCCATCCAAGCCGGGTTTTGTTGGGCCCATCGGTAAGAACCGCCAGCCCCGCCCATGGCGCTGAGCATGCTCCAAAAGTGGCACCCGTGGGCTTGCGCCACCTGCTTTTGAATGCGCCCAATTTCAGCGTGAACCCGGGTAAATTTGAGAAAATCTGGTAATTTTGCAGGGACGGGTCTGGTGCCATGAACAGCACCAGACCGGTTTTTTTGAGACCGCCGAACCAATATTCCCCGATCTCCTGGTGCCACCAGCAAGCAGGTGGCCTGAGGAAAAAGTTGCCGCCAAGCAGCCACCGATGAACGCAAGCTCTGGGTGTAGGCCGCTGCGTCGAATGGCTGCACATTGCCCTCATTGGTGCCAAAGGCCATCACCACCACATCGTAAGTTGAGGCTCCCCACCAAGGCGCCATCGCCGTCGCTTGCACCTGACGCCAGCCGGCCACAGTGGCCCCCGGGTATCCAAACACATCGAGTTGCAGACGGATGTCCACGGGCAGTGGCAATTCCAGGCCATTCAACCTGAACGGGCCTTCAAGCACGCGCAACTCAAGGGTGGACATCACATCGTCGCCCACCAAATCCAGCACAGCTGGGCCTTCGCGGCCCTGCAAATCGATGCGTTGCTCCTCACCTCCATCGACGCGAATGGCCAAACTGATCGGATCTCGGGTTTGCTGATACAACAAGCGCAACTGAGACTTGTCGGCTTGAGCCGTGGCATTGCGAACGTCCAGCGACATCCAGGCATCCTTGCCCTGCGTCCACATATTGACCAAACCCGGCCCGGGCTCACTGGCGCCTGCAGGCATGGCATGCGCGGGCTCGTATTGCCACCCCGCTCCCACACAGCTTTTGCGCAAGGGCAAGCGCACCCCAGGCCTGTTCATGCTGGCTGGCAAGAACCGGCTGCCCACAGCGTCGGGGGGCAACTGAGACAAACGCGCCCATTCCTGGCTCCAAAAAGCAGCCGCCAGATGGCTGTCGCCCCATATGCCCACGCGCAATGGTTGGCCCGCTTGGGCTTGCCACAAAGTGCGTTTTTGTGGGCGCAGCTCAGCCAATGGGGCGTTGGGCAAAACATCTTGAAACTGCCTTAACTGGGTTTGAACATCCACGTCATCGGGTACTTCTTGGGGGTCCACCTCACGGGTTGTATTGGCCCGAGGTGCAGTTGGCCGCTGACTGCATTGCAAGTCAGGCGCACCACGGCGTGTCTGGACGGGCAAGATGGTTTGCTGCACATCGGCTCGCACCGAGGGCAATGTTTGGGCCACCAAAACGCCACTGAAAAAACACAAGGCCACAGGGGCCAACAAGCCCGGAACCCAAGACTTTTTCATGGTTGCGCTGCCTTTTGAATGTGTTCAAGCAAGGCTTGTTTGACCAAGCGCAGGGCAGAGGGCGTCATGTGAATGCCGTCTTCAGCTCGCAAGTTCACGGGCTGACCGTCTGCGCCCAGTTTGAATTTCTGAAATGGCTCAGACAACACGCCGATGAGAGGCTCGGTGGCCAGGTAATCAGTGCCCCAATTTTGGGCGCGAGCATGAAAAATGTGGTTTTGCAACACTGCGCCATCGCGTACCCGCCCCTCTCGCATGGAGGGCAAGCCCATCCAGATCACCCGGACTTGGCGCTCAACCGCTGCAGCCACCACCTCGTCCACCCGCAAGGCATAGTTCAGCGCCCAGCCCGGTGATGGAAATCCATGGCGCTGCCCATCGACCACCAAGTCCCAAGGGTCATTGGGCCCCAAAAAAATCACCACCAAGCTCAAGCTCTTGGCATCCATTTCTTCCACGATGCGTTGAGGCCAGTCGAAATACCGCCGCACAGTCAAGCCGGTACTTTGACGACTCAGATCATGCACTTCCCAATCGGGGTGCAAACGTGTCAGATCACGCATCAGCAAGGGGGCCACACCTTGCATCATCGAATCTCCGGCCAGCAAAATGCGCTGCACACCAGGTTTGAGTTTTTGCTGCGCCAAACTGGGCATGAACTGCCCTTTGGGCAAAGCTGGGGGCAAGTCTTGTAACTGTGGCGGTTGAGGAGTCCGAACCACCACAGGTGTTTGCTCAAGCTCTTCATTGGAGGATGGCCACGCCAGGCGAAACAAAGGCCGCGAACCGCCAGCCCGCACCCGGTCATCCAACCATCGCGACGGGGTAAACAAAGCGTTCGACAGGGCTTCAGGCAGCGCAGCTTCCAAGCTGACGTGGTACCTCACGCCTAAATACCTTTCAAGCGAGGTGAGCCAGCACAGGGTCACCATCAGAGCGACCGCAGGAAGCATCCAGCTCAATTGACGTGCAGACAAACGATGGGCCATCTCAAAACCGGTAATAAATGAAATTGGGCACCCCTTCGGGACCATAAAACAGCACCGCGCAAAGCAAAATGGTCAACACCATCACACCCCAACGAGGGCTCAAGCGCTCCAAGTAAACGGTTGCTTTGCGTTGCAAATCAGCGGCCCACGGGCTAAGTCCCCCTATACACAACGCGATCAACACCAAGCCCCAGGCCTGCGGAATGTCGTCGGCCCAAAAGCCTTTGGGGTTGACAAACAAACCCAGCAGCATTTGCAAGGCATGAGACACCGAATCAGCCCTGAAAAAGACCCAAGCCACACTGACAAACACAAAAGTCATCATTTGTGCAGCCCAACGAGGCCATAAAGGCATGCCCAAGCGCTGTGCCCCGTTCACCACAATGACCCCTAAGCCGTGCAACAAGCCCCACACCACAAAGGTCCAGTTGGCCCCATGCCACAAGCCACTGATGAGCATGCCCAGCAGCACATTGAGCTGGGTGCGCGCAAAGCCCCGGCGATTGCCGCCCAAGGGAATGTAAATGTAGTCGCGGATAAAGCTGGACAAAGACACATGCCAGCGTGACCAGAAGTCTGAAAGATTGCGTGCCAAATAGGGCTGCCGAAAATTCACGGGCAAAGTGAAACCCAACAACAAGGCCAAGCCGGTCACGATCGAGGTGTAGCCTGCAAAATCCAGAAAAATCTGCAAGCTGTAAGCCAGCATGGCGGCCATCAAAGCCAGGCTGCTGAATTGTTCAGGAAATTTGTACACCGGGTCAACCCATTGGGCCGACAAGCTCGAGGCCAGGACCACTTTTTGCACCAAACCCAAAACGATGAGGTAAAGCGCCAGCCAGGATTGTTTGGGAAGGCCCACGCGAAGTTGCGGATCGCGCTCATCGAGTTGGGCAAAAAAATGCTCGGCCCGCAAAATAGGGCCCGCAAACAAAGTGGGCCAAAAACTCAAAAACAGCAGCACATCTGCCCAAGAACGCGCCAAACCCGGCTGCCGCCCGACCATGACCAAATAGGTCACCGCCTGGAAGGTGAAAAAAGACACCCCCACAGGGGTCACCACATCCAGCACAGGCAACAAGGCATCAAAACCCATGCCCTGCAACATTTTCTGGAAGGTCTCGCGCACAAATTCATAGTATTTGAGCGACAACAAAAAAGAGCCCGCCAGCCACAAACCCAGCCATAAAGGGCGACGACTGTCCGGCACGCTTTGCATGCGCCGCCCCAATGCCCACATGGCGGTGCTGTAAACGAGTAAAACAACTGCAAACTTGGGCACCCAAGTGGCGTACAGACCGTAGCCCGTCAGAATGAGCAAACCCCGCTGCCAGCCTGGCCTGCTGGCCAATGCCCAATAAGCGGGCAAAAACAGCAGGCAAAAAAGTCCGAATTCCGGCGAAACAAAACTCATGGACTCAAGCTCATTGAAGGGGCACGTTCACACCTGCAGCCACTTGGTCAAGGCGGGCCTGCTCGGCCAGGACTTTGGCCACGTAACCACCATCATCAGTGACAGCGTCGCCCCCCAAATAAAAGAGCAAACCATCCTCCAGAGAACCGCCCTTGAGTTTGATCGAATCGTAAAGAACAGCCACGCCCACGCGCAAATTCGTGATCGGGTCGAAAGCGGCCAATTTGCCCCCATAGGCTTCATAGCGCTTGACGTGAATCGCGGTCATCACCTGCATCAGGCCTTGGGCCCCGGCATGGCTTTGTACATAAGGATGGAAGTTGGACTCGATGGCCATGACCGCCAAGATCAAATGGGGGGCTAACTTGTACCGTTTGGCCAAGACATGGGCCTCGGCCACCAATGCCGCCAAGGGCTCGGGCGCAATTTTGTATTTCTGACCCAGCCAAGTGGCCACGGCCGCTTGCGGGCGTGGCAGGTCTTTCAGATCAACCGCCGTGGCACGATCAGCCGTGTTTTGTGGCAACCAGGAAATCAGCACTTGGCGATCACGCAGCCAATTGAACAAGGCTTCCTCGGCCATGTGCAAGCCCTGAGGATGCCACCACAGCGCCAACACCACCGCAGTCGCACTCAAGCCCACCATGGCCAAACCACTGTGAGTGACAAGGAACAAGCCCTGCGCAATGTCGCGCAAGACCGTTCGAATGGGGGGGCACCAAGTGCAGTGGAGGGGCATCAGAATAAAGACCAGCCCTCTATTATAAATTTGTGGGCCATGTCTTTAGTCCGACCTTGACCGCTCACGGGATAATCACCTCATGTCCCATCCCAACCGTGTGGTCGTCGGTTTGTCCGGCGGCGTCGATTCCGCTGTCACCGCTCACCTGCTCAAGCAACAAGGCTATGAGGTGATCGGCATCTTCATGAAAAACTGGGAAGACGACGACGACAGCGAATATTGCTCATCGAACGTTGACTTCGTCGACGCCGCGGCTGTGGCCGACGTGCTGGGCATCGAGATTGAACATGTCAATTTTGCGGCCGATTACAAAGACCGCGTTTTTTCCGAGTTTGTGCGCGAATACCAAGCCGGGCGCACGCCCAACCCCGACATCCTGTGCAACGCCGAGATCAAGTTCAAGTCGTTTCTGGACCACGCCATGCGCTTGGGGGCCGAAAAAATCGCCACCGGCCATTACGCCCGAGTTCGGCTGAATGCCGCGACGGGCCGCCACGAGCTGCTCAAGGGCCTGGACCCCAGCAAAGACCAAAGCTACTTTTTGCACCGCCTGAACCAGGCACAGCTGTCCAAAACCCTGTTCCCGGTCGGTGAGCTGCACAAGACCGAGGTGCGCCGCATTGCCGAAGAGATCGGCCTGCCCAACGCCCGGAAAAAAGACTCGACCGGCATCTGCTTCATCGGCGAGCGGCCTTTTCGCGAGTTTTTGAACCGCTACATCAGCAAAGAACCCGGTCCGATCAAAGACCCATCAGGGCGCACCATTGGCCAACATGTGGGCCTGAGCTTTTACACCTTGGGTCAGCGCCAGGGCCTGGGCATTGGCGGCATCAAAGCCAAAGGCGCGGACATGAAAGCCTTACAAGCACGCGGATTGCGGGGCGCGGGGGAGCACACCCCTTGGTTTGTGGCCCGCAAAGACATCCCCAACAACACCTTGTGGGTGGTGCAAGGCCATGACCATCCTTGGTTGCTGTCGCCCCAATTGCAAGCCACCGACGTGAGCTGGTGCGCAGGCACCGACCCCACACCGAGCAGCTATGCCGCCAAAACCCGCTACCGTCAAACTGATGCGCCATGTGACCTCCAAGCGCTGAGCATGCCCGATGGGTCAGCGGGCTTTGAGCTCTCGTTCAGCGATCCTCAATGGGCTGTCACGCCCGGCCAAAGCGCGGTGCTTTACGATGGTGAAGTGTGTTTGGGTGGCGGCGTGATCCAGTCGGCCAGCGCCTGCCCCTCCAAAACGGACTGACTTATTCCCCGCCCAGACCCAATTGGTTGGGTTGGCGCTTTTCGACGGCAAAGCGCAACAAAGCTGCCGTTCGGAAAATGCCGTGCGCAAACTTGCCGTAGGGCAAGGTCAGGAACAAGGCCATCACCGCACCCAGGTGCACGGCCAACATCAAGGGCATGGCCGCCGTTTGGCCCACCAGCCACAAGAGCAAACCGGTCACGCTGACCAAGAACAGCAAGGCAATGAAGCCGCGGTCCATGGGTTTTTGGGCGGCGTCGCCGTGATCCGGGTGGCGGCGCAGGTTCAAACGCCACAAACCAGCTGTGCCGACTGTCAAACTCACGCCACCGATCACGCCCAACAGCTTGGGCAGGCTTGTCAAATCGTAAGGCGCAGGCCAGTCCAGCACATAGTGGTACAGCGTGGCCACGCTGGTGGCAGCAAAGCACAACATGAAGCCGTAAAAGGTCAAGTGGTGGTAGCGCTTGCGGGCGTGCGTCCAGGCGTCGTCTTCGTTGTGGCAGCCCTCGCCGTGTCCACCGTCCAGGTACTTCAGGCGCAAAGCGGCATTTGTGGCCTCGGCCGCAGCGGGTGTGGTCAAACCGGCCCCGCTGGTGGCGGGCGTCACATCGCGCCAAAAGCGCATCACCCCCATTGCCAGCGCCAGCACGGCAAACAAGAAGATGGGCGCAAACAAACTGACCATAAGGTTATGGGGGAATACCGCATAGAAACCGCCGTCCACGGGCGCTCCCCACAGCGTGCCTTGGCGCAACATGGCCAACGCCAAAAACAAGGCCAATCCAAACGCCAAGGCCACCGACAAAGTCAGGCCGTTGCGTTGGTACAAACTGCCCAATGCGGGCGGCCAAGCGTAGTCGGCATAGGTCTGCCCCCGCACCTGAGCCATGGCCTTGGGCACGTTGATGGCAAAGTCGTGCGGCGGCGCGTATTGGCAAGCGTGCAAACACGCGCCACAGTTGTGGCACAGGTTGGCCATGTAATGAATGTCGGCTTTGCCAAACTCCAGCCGACGGGTCATGGCCGGGAACACCGCACAAAAACCTTCGCAATAACGGCAGCCATTGCAAATTTGCATTTGGCGTGCCACTTCGGCTTCGGGTGCCGTCATCTCGCCACGCGCCAACGCTCGGGCATCTTGGGTCAGGGCTTCAAGCGTTTGCATGAGTAGCTCCTTGTTTTTGCGCTTGGACGGCTTTGGCCGCCTGTTCACCCGCGATGCGGCCAAAGGCCGTGCCAATCGTCATGCCCACCCCGGCGGTGTAGCCCTTGCCCAGCACATTGCCCGCCATCATTTCGCCCGCCACAAACAAGTTGGGGCTGGGCTGGTCGTTGAATCGCACAGCGGTGGTGTCATCGGTTTTTAATCCCAAATAGGTGAAAGTCACGCCAGGCCGCACGGCATAGGCGTAATAAGGGGCGGTGTCCAGAGGCCTTGCCCAATGGGTTTTGGCGGGGCTCACGCCCTCGGTGTGGCAATCGTCCAGCGCCGTGTGGTCAAACTTGCCTTCGCGGCAGGCCGCGTTGTAGTCGTTCAGGGTTTGCATGAAGGTCACTTCATCCAGGCCTAATTTACGGGCCAACTCTGGCAGGCTGTCGGCCTTGGTGCCTTCAAACACAGGCGGCATGAAGCGGCCTACCGCCTTGACATCGATGATGGAATACGCCACCTGCCCCGGCTGCTGCGCCACCAAACGGCCCCAGATCGCGTAGCGCTTCGGCCAAAAATCTTCGCCTTCGTCGTAAAAGCGCCGGGCTTCGCGGTTGACCACCACGCCCAAAGACACACAGTCAATGCGGGTGCAAATGCCGCCGTCGTACAAGGGCGCACGGGCGTCAATGGCCACCATGTGCGCCTGCGTCGGGTCGCCAATGCGGTCAGCGCCCTGCTCAAGCATGTGTTTGAGCAAGACACCCTGGTTAAAGCGCGTGCCGCGGATCAAAAACCGGTCGGCCGGGTATTCGCCGCGCTCGTTTTGGCCCCAAGCTTCGCGCAGCCACTCGCGGTTGGACTCAAAGCCTCCTGCAGCCAACACGCAGGTGCGGGCCTCAATGCGTTCCCGCCGCACGCTGCCATCGGCCAGTTTGTGCATGACCGACGCGGCGACAAAACGACCCTCGTCCAATTCGACGGTGTCCACTTCGGCGTTGTAGTGGATCTGCACGCCCAGCTTTTCGGCGCTGCGGTAGAAAGCATTGACCAGCGCCTTGCCTCCACCCATGAAAAAAGCGTTGGTGCGCGCCGTGTGCAATGCACCGGACAGCGAAGGCTGAAAACGCACGCCATGCTTGACCATCCAAGGCCTGCAAGTGGCCGAATGGCGAATCGCCAAGCGCGCCAAATGCTCGTTGGTCAAACCACCCGTGACTTTGAGCAGGTCTTGCCAGAACTCTTCTTCCGAATAGGCGTCAACCAGCACGTCTTGCGGCGCATCGTGCATGCAACGCAAGTTGCGGGTGTGGCCCGAATTGCCGCCGCGCCACTCGCGCGGCGCCGACTCCAGCAGCATCACGCTGGCCCCCGCCTCGCGGGCCATAAGCGCTGCGCACAAGGCCGCGTTACCGCCGCCAATCACCAAAACATCCACCGTCATAAACACTTTCAGGGCAAAGGCACAGGGCACAAAGCCCTGATCAAATCAGAACTGGTACTTGCGCAAACCACCATCCACCGGGATCACCGCGCCGGTGATGTAGCTGGCCAAAGGCGAGGCCAAGAAGGTGACCAAATTCGCCATGTCTTCCGGCTCACCATAGCGGCCCACTGGAATCTCGTTGTCGCACTGCCACTGGCGGTACTCGGGGGTGTAGTTGCGGAAAATCTGCTCGGAGTGGATGCGCCCTGGGGGCACGCAGTTCACGGTGACGCCGTGTTTGCCCACCATGCGCGACAAACCTTTGGCCCAGCTGTGCATGCCCGCCTTGGCGCAAAACGCGCCGTTGGTGTGCTCGGGTTCGCTCTTGCCGGTGATGTTGATGATGCGGCCCCATTGGCGCTCAATCATCTGGTCGATCAGCGCATCGGCCACTTGGCGTGGGCGGTGAAAGTTCAAAGTGATGGCCTCTTGCCAGGCTTCTTCGCTCACATGCAACTCTTTGAAGCTGCGCGAGCCCCCGGCGTTGTTCACCAAAATGTCCACACTGCCCAAACCGGCCAGGGCCGCCTCGGCCAAGCGTTTGGCTGCGTCGTCTGCATACAGGTCAGATTCAATGATCACCGGTGCCTGTCCGCCAGCGGCCACGATTTCATCAGCCAACTCGCGCAGCTTGTCCACACGCCGGGCCGATACCGCTACGCGCACGCCTTCAGCGGCCAAAGCTTTGGCAATACCGCGCCCAATGCCCACACTGGCACCCGTGACCAAGGCGGTTTTGTTGTTGAGTTGCAAGTCCATGGTTGTCTATTCTTGTGATGAGGAAGTAAGGACTTTAAGGTGAATCAGGTCGATTGCTCAGCCAAGCCATGGCATGGGGGTATCACAAACCGTGATACCCAACTTTTTTTCAAGCCCCCGACAGCTTCAAGTTTTGGCGGATACCTTGGCTGGACTGGCATCGCTCATTGCCGCGCCAACCCATGCACCAGAACCCACCAGCGCTCGCACACAATCGACCAATACCACGCGCGCCGCCAAAGCCGCAGGAGACAGCTCATCGTCCGACAGGCAACACAGGACATTGCTGCGCCTGACCTGGTGGTCGGTGATGCGGGCCATGTGCAAGGCCTGCGCCGCATCGGCTTGCCGCGCCACCGCCGCCCAAGGCTGCAATGTGGCCCCCATGCCCGCGCGCACCGCGTCCATCAGCATGGCCAGCGAATCCACTTCCAGCGCCACCAGGGGTTTGACTTTGGCGCGCATAAAAGCCGCATCCAGCATGCTGCGCAAACCGTGTGGGCCGGTGGGCAAAATCAGCGCTTCATCTTTCAGCTGCGCCATGCGCACCCTGTCAGGGGCACGCGGCTTGACGACATGCCGTGCAGCGATGAAAAAAATGTCCTCTTCCATCAGCGGCTGCACACTCCAGCGCCGCGCCGACTGTGCAGAAGAAACCCCATCCACGGGCATGTCAAACAAAACCGCCAGATCGAGTTGCCGAGCATTGAGCATGCCCGACAAATGCCCCGACAGGCTTTCCACCATGTGCAGGCGCACATCCGGATAGCGCTCGCGCATGGCCTGCATCAAGGGCAAACCCAACACGGCGGCCGTGGTGGGTGCCAAGCCCACACTCACCGTGCCCGACAAACGCGCCGACTTCGCAGCACGCATGGCCTGCTCGGCATGCCTCAGGGTCAATTGTGCTTCGCGAAAAAACGCCACACCCGCCTCGGTCGGGCTCACGCCTTGGGACGTGCGCTGCAAAAGCCGGGTTGACAACTCGCTCTCAAGCCGCGTGATTTGCTGGCTCAGCGCCGACTGCACCAGATTCAAATCGAGTGCGGCACGGCTGATGCTGCCAACCTCGACCACCCGAACAAAATAGCGAAGTTGCCTCAGCTCCATCGACTCAGGCGTCCGGCTGGTGCAGTTTTTCGTGTATTTTTTGGCGACTGCGCCACACCGTCCACAACACCAAGGGCAGCAAAAAAGCCACCGCGATTTCCGGATGGATCGGCACGCCATAAGCCTTCATTCCCTTGAAGGCATACAGCAGCAAGCTGACCACGTAGTAAGAAATCGCAGCCATCGACAGGCCTTCCACGGTGACCTGCAGGCGCAGTTGCAGTTCCTGGCCGCGCGTGAGTTTTTCCAACAACACCTGGTTTTGCGCCTCGGTGGCAATGTCCACCCGGGTGCGCAGCAAAGCGCTGGTGCGCGAGACCCGCTCGGCCAGTGAGGCCAGTCGCTTTTCAGTGGCCTGCACCGTGGCCATGGCGGGCGACAAGCGCCGTTGCATGAACTCACCCAGGGTCTGGGTCCCCGAAATTGGCCGTTCGCGCAGCTCGGCCAAGCGCTGGCTGACCAAGGTGTCGTAAGCGCGCGTGGCTGAAAACCGAAAACCGTGTTCGGCCGTGGCCCGCTCGATGCGGGCCGCCAAAGACACCAGCAAATCGAGCAAAGCCTGGTCGCTTTCGCCTTTGCGCTCTAAACGGCCGGTGATGTCGGCCAGCTGCAACTCAGCGGCAGACAGCATGGATGACAAGTTTTTCGCCACCGGCAAGCCACGCAAGGCCATCAGGCGGTAGGTTTCCACTTCGAGCACACGCTGCGATATGCGGCCTGCACGCGCCTCACTCGTGCCTTCGGGCGCCAAGACCAGCATGCGTTCAAAGCCATCGGCACCAATGAGAAAATGGGTCAAGATGCACGAGTGCGGCAAGCCCTCGGTGGTGTTGCCCATGCGCGAGGCCAACACCGTCCCGTCGCCCAGCCAAGCCTGGGCCGTTGGAATCAGGTCGGACACCGTCATGTCCGCTTGCAACATGCCCAAATGGATGGCGGCCATGGTTTGTCCCGGCAAACACCTGAGCCAGTCGGTGCCGGTGTCCACATGCGAAGCCAGCTCGGGCAACACGGCCCCCCAATCTGCATGCGCAGGCAGGGACTGCACGATCGAGTAGCGTGTGAACTCGGTGTGCCGCTCCCATTTGACGGTGAAAAGATCGCAGCGCAGGCGCAGAAAATTGCCCTTCAAACTCTCCAAGCTTAAATCTTCATGACCTGGCAGGCGCCGCAAATGGGCCCATTCCTGTTCGCGGGAAATGCCCTCATTGAGCACCGCCACATACACAATCAAGGCGGGCAATCGCACACGCGCCGAAGGCCGGGCATGCACTTCGTTGTGCAGTTCATGACGCTGTGCATCTTCCTGGGGAAGGAAACGGGATGTGATTTCGTTCATATCAACATTCTGACCAAGTTATGGCGTGCCGAATACCCCCGGCGGTCAGAAAAAAGACTTATCGTGCCAACTCAAGGCCGAGCAGAAGCGGGCTGAAGCGCTAAAAGAGGCGCTTGCTCGGTCAGCAATTGGCCTTTGATCAAACCTCGAACCGTGGCCACCAACAGGGCACCTATGAAGCAGGTGATCAAGACCAACCACACCATGGCCAAGACATGACCCCATCCTTGCAAAGGCGCCAGATGCAAGGACAGTGCAGCCGAGGCGGCCAAGGGAAAGGACATGCTCCAAAAAGGCATGCCAAACGGCTGCTGCAAGCAGCGTTTGAGCACCGTCAAAGACACCAAGGTGAAGAACAAAGACACGCCCCAAAGCATGTGCACCAAGGCTTCAGGTGCACCCAAGAGTTGCCCCGACAAGGCCAGCACGGACGGCGGTGCGATGGTGATGAACGTGGTGGGCAACAGCTGCCGTGGCCACATACCGACCATGCCGATGCGCACCAACACGAGCACCAATGCCACCGGCCACAAAAACAGCGCCACGCCATACTGCGCAGCCGCCCAAACCGGGTGGCCCAGCGCCACCCCGGCCAAAGCGGGCAGCACATTGCCCACCACCGGGATGAACAGCGCAGGCGTCATGCCGCGCCAAAAATCGTCGGCGCTCATGCCCGGCTGTAACCAGCGCCACACCACACCCGCGGTGCACATCAACAAACCCACAGCGCCCAGCATCCACACCGCATCGACCCACCGAGGGTCCCCACGATGCGCCACCCAAACCGTGGACAGCAAGACCAGCGAAGACGGCAGCGCGGCCACAAACACATGACGCAAAGGATGCCGCACATCGTCCAGCATGGCCGCAGGAAAGTGGACCGAACGCCACAACTGGAAGGCTACCAGCAGCACAAACACACATGCCGCCAATACGCCCAAACCCAATGACACCTGCACGGCCGCCAGTCCACCGTGCGGCACAGCGCGCAACCAGGCCAGCGACAGGCCACACAGTCCCATGACCATGGCGAACCACGCAAACCCCAAATGCTGCACAGATGCAAAAGACACCCGCTGTGTCATAGGGCGATTTTTCTAGAAAAAAACCCGTGGCGCAGGCCACGGGTTTGAAGACAAACCATAAAAGGTCTCAAAAGGGGATGTCGTCATCCATGTCATCAAAACTGCTGGCCGCAGGCTTGTTGGCTGGGGCTGGGGCTGGACGCTGTGCCGGTGCTGCTGCGGGACGGGCTGGTGGAGCCGACTGACGCGGCGCATAGCCACCACCACCGCCGTCTTCGGCGGAGCCGCCCATGCCTTGGCGACTGCCCAGCATCTGCATGCTGTCGGCTCGGATGTCGGTGGCGTACTTTTCAACGCCATTTTTGTCGGTGTATTTGCGGGTGCGCAAGCTGCCCTCGACGTACACCTGGCTGCCTTTGCGCAGGTACTGGCCCGCGATCTCGGCCAACTTGGCAAAAAAGCTGATGCTGTGCCACTCGGTGGCCTCTTTCATCTCACCCGACTGCTTGTCTTTGTAACGGTCGGTGGTGGCCACTCGGATACTGGTGACCGCATCGCCCGAGGGCAAGTAACGGGTTTCGGGGTCGGCACCCAGGTTGCCGACGATGATGACTTTGTTGACGGATGCCATGAAAAACTCCTCAATGATGCCCAATTATGCGGCCAATCCCGTCCTGTTCATGGTCAAAAAACCGAGCCTGTGCCCCACCCAAACCGGCTCAAGAGGTCTGCACCAAGGATGCACTTCGACCCGTAGCCTGCATGGACCAAGCCACCATCAGCCACACCAGCATGGCCACACCACAGCACAAAAACAGTGCCGGACTGCCCCATGATTTGACCAGCCAGCCGCCCGCCAGACCGCCCGCAAAAAACCCCAGGGACTGGAGCGTGTTGTAAACGCCCAACGCCGTGCCGCGCATGGCCCGAGGCGCGATGCGCGAAACCAGGCTGGGTTGGGTCGCCTCCAGCGCATTGAAGCCACAAAAAAACACCAGCAGCACCGCAGCCAAACCACCCAGGCCAGGCGTGCCTAGCGACAGCACCAGCAAAGCCAACTGCACCAGCACAATCAGGCCAATCGAGAGCAAAAACACTTTTTTGAGATGCCCCCGCCTCTCCAAGGCGAACACCACCCCCAAAAACAAAAATGACAGCACCACCGCTGGCAAATACACCTGCCAATGCTGCGCCTTGCCCAGACCCGCTTGCACCAACAAGGACGGAACGGCCACCCACATGGCCAACTGCACGGCATGCAGCACAAACACACCCAGGTTCAGGCGCATCAAGTCGGCATGGGCCAGCACATCGGCCAGCCGCCCACGGCCTTGCCCCAACACGGGCGGTGACGCGGGCGGAGCGCCCCAAATGACCACCGCCACCCCCACCAGCGCCAGCGCGCCAGTCAACCAGAACAGCCCCGAAAAACCGATCCAGGCCGTCAGCACAGGTGACACCACCAAAGACAGCGCAAACACCAGCCCGATGCTGCCACCCACCAAGGCCATGGCCTTGGTGCGAACCTCGTCCCGCGTCAGGTCCGCCAGCAAAGCCGTCACAGCAGCCGACACGGCCCCAGCCCCCTGCAGGCTGCGCCCGATCAGCAGCTGGGTCAGATCGGTGGCCACGGCCGCCCAAAAACTGCCTACGGCGAAAATGATCAGGCCCAAAACGATCACCCGCTTGCGCCCGAAACGGTCCGAGGCCATGCCAAAGGGCAGCTGCAACAGACCCTGCGTCAAGCCGTAAATACCCATGGCCAGGCCCAGCCAAACAGGGTCTTCGCCCCCGGGGTAGTGACGCGCCTCCAGGGCGAACACCGGCAACACCAAAAACAGGCCCAGCATGCGCAAGGCAAAAATACCCGTCAAGGACGCACTGGCGCGCAGCTCGGTGGGCGTCATGTCCAAAGAAGCTGATGTCTGCGAAAGAACGGTCACACAAGACCCCAAACAGGGTAAAAACAAAAGCGCGATTGTCCCTGATTGACGGCACCCGATGCCCGCCAATGCCCCGGCGGGGATAATCAAAGGTTTTGCTGATCTGGCCGCCCACCGTGAAACTTGCTGACCCCCCTCTCTTGCCCGACGAACCCGAACCATCGCGGTATTTGGCGTCAGCGCTGCGGCAAACCCACATCAGCGTGCGCGGGGCGCGCACCCACAACCTCAAAAACATCGACCTGGACATCCCGCGCAACCAACTGGTGGTGATCACCGGCTTGTCGGGCTCGGGCAAGTCGAGCCTGGCTTTTGACACCCTGTACGCCGAAGGCCAGCGCCGCTATGTGGAAAGCCTGTCGGCCTATGCCCGGCAGTTTTTACAGCTGATGGACAAGCCTGATGTGGACCTGATTGAAGGCCTGTCGCCTGCGATTTCCATCGAACAAAAAGCCACCAGCCACAACCCGCGCTCGACTGTGGGCACCGTGACCGAAATCCACGACTACCTGCGCCTGCTGTTTGCCCGCGCGGGCACGCCTTATTGCCCCGACCACAATTTACCTTTGCAAGCGCAAACCGTGAGCCAGATGGTGGACGCCGTGCTGGCCCTGCCCGAAGACACCAAGCTGATGATCTTGGCGCCCATTGCGCGCGAGAAAAAAGGCGAGTTTGAAAAAGTCTTTGAGCAGATGCAGGCCCTGGGCTATGTGCGTTTTCGCATCAATGGCCAGACGGTGGAGATAGAAGACCTGCCCACGCTCAAGAAAACCGAGAAGCACAACATCGACGTGGTGGTGGACCGCATCAAAGTCAGGTCGGAAGCCGATGCCAAAACACGCGACGCACTGCGCCAGCGCTTGGCCGAAAGTTTTGAGGCCGCGCTGCAACTGGCGGAGTTTCGCGCCGTGGCCTTGGAGATGGACACCGGCAAAGAACACCTGTTCAACGCCAAGTTCTCCTGCCCGGTGTGCACTTATTCCATCAGCGAACTGGAGCCGAGGCTGTTCTCCTTCAATTCGCCCATGGGCGCGTGCCCGACTTGCGACGGCATTGGCAGCATGGCGTTTTTTGACCCGGAGCGGGTCGTGGCCTTCCCTTCGCTCAGCTTGGCCAGCGGTGCCATCAAGGGCTGGGACAGGCGCAATGGCTTTTACTTCAGCATGCTCGAAAGCCTGGCCAAGCATTACCAGTTCGACATCGAAACGCCGTTCGAGAAACTCGCACCGATTCACCAACAGGTCTTGCTTCACGGCTCGGGGCTGGAGGAAATCAAGTTCAGCTACACGATGGAATCAGGAGCCTCGCAAGGCAAGAAAGTCAGCAAGAAGCACCCGTTTGAGGGGATCATCCCCAACATGACGCGCCGCTACCGCGAGACCGACTCGGCCGTGGTGCGCGAAGACCTGGCGCGTTACCGCAACATGCAGGCCTGCACCGATTGCCAAGGCACGCGCTTGCGGCGTGAAGCCCGCCATGTGCGCATTGGTGAAGGCGCGCAGTCTCGCGCCATTTACGACATCAGCCACATCACCCTGGGCGAGTCGCAACAGTATTTTCAGGGCCTGAAAATGCACGGGGCCAAGGCCGAGATCGCCGACAAGGTGGTGCGCGAGATCGCGCTGCGCCTGAAGTTCCTCAACGACGTGGGCCTGAATTATTTGAGCCTGGACCGCAGCGCCGACACGCTTTCGGGCGGGGAATCCCAACGCATCCGCCTGGCCAGCCAGATCGGGTCAGGGCTCACGGGCGTGATGTATGTGCTCGACGAGCCCAGCATTGGACTGCACCAGCGCGACAACGACCGCCTGATCGGCACCCTGCAACACCTGCGCGACATCGGCAACAGCGTGCTGGTGGTCGAACACGACGAAGACATGATCCGCGTGGCTGACCATGTGATCGACATGGGACCGGGTGCAGGCGTGCATGGTGGACGCGTGATGGCGCAAGGCACTTGCGCAGACATTTTGGCCGCGCCCGATTCGGTCACGGGCCAATACATGTCGGGCCGCAAAAAGATCGAGATTCCGAAGCGCCACAAAGCGGGCAAGGATTTCATCCAGATCGTCGGTGCGTCGGGCAACAACCTGAAAAACGTGAATGTGAAGTTCCCGGTGGGTCTGCTCACCTGCGTGACGGGTGTTTCAGGCTCGGGCAAATCCACCCTGGTCAACGACACGCTCTACACCGCCGCCGCGCACCAGATTCACCGTGCCCACGACGAAGCTGCCGCGCACGAAGCCATCTTGGGCCTGGAGCACTTCGACAAAGTCATCAACGTCGACCAGTCGCCCATTGGCCGCACGCCGCGCAGCAACCCCGCGACCTACACGGGCCTGTTCACCCACATCCGCGAGCTGATGGCCGAAGTGCCTGCCGCACGCGAACGTGGTTACGGTCCGGGACGTTTCAGCTTCAACGTGAGCGCATCGTCGGGTGGTGGCCGCTGTGAAGCCTGCCAAGGCGACGGCATGGTGAAGGTGGAGATGCACTTTTTGCCCGATGTGTATGTGCCCTGCGACGTGTGCCACGGCATGCGCTACAACCGAGAAACGCTGGAGGTGCAATACAAGGGCCAAAACATCGCGCAGATTTTGAACATGACGGTGGAAACGGCTCATGCATTTTTCAACGCCGTGCCCAACATTGCACGCAAGTTGCAGACCCTGCTCGACGTGGGTCTGACTTACATCTGTTTGGGACAAAGCGCCACCACGCTGTCGGGCGGCGAGGCACAGCGCGTCAAGCTTGCGCTCGAGCTGTCCAAACGCGACACCGGCCGCACGCTCTACATCCTGGACGAGCCCACCACCGGTCTGCATTTTGCCGACATCGACTTGCTACTGAAAGTTTTGCACCAGCTGCGCGACGCGGGCAACACCATCGTCATCATCGAACACAACCTCGACGTCATCAAAACCGCCGATTGGCTGATCGACATGGGGCCAGAGGGCGGCGCGGGTGGCGGTACGGTGCTGGGCGAAGGCACACCGGAACAACTGGCCAAAAACAAGGCGAGCTTCACCGGCCACTATTTGGCACGATTGCTCTGTTGATCCGGCCCGATGATGTTGGCTATTCACGCTTTTTTGTGGGAGCGGCGCCCTCGCCGCGATGGAGCCTCGCAGACCACCACACATCGCCCCGAGGGCGGGGCTCCCACACCTTTTCATCCAACCACTTTTGAAATTTCAAGCACCTATGAAAACCGTGATCCGTACTTTCTTCAGAACCCTGCGCCTTGTGCTCGGCCCCGTCATGCTGCTCAAAGAGCGCCTCACCCAGCCCACCGGCGTGGTGCGCGAAGCTGCGGCGCAAGCCAGTGTGGATCAGCAGTGCCAAAGCCTGGCGCTGTACCAGTTCAGCACCTGTCCGTTTTGCATCAAGGTGCGCCAGGAAATGCGCAGCCTGTCGCTTCCCATTGAAAAGCGCGACGCGCAGCACCACGCCGCCAACCGCGACGCCTTGCTGCAAGGCACGGGCACAACCAAGGTGCCGTGTCTGAAGATCACCGAAGCCAATGGCCAAACACGTTGGCTGCAAGACTCTGCCGCGATCGTGGCGTATTTGCGCGAGCGCTTTGCCTGAACTTCCGCCTGCAAGACAACAACCGCAGACAGGTCGGCGGCATCAGCCCCGACAAGCCCCCTGACCCCGCCATTCGTCCATGGAAACCGAACTCAAACTCAGTCTGAACGAAGCAGACCTGCCGCGCCTGCTGACCCACCCGCTGCTGGCCACAAGCGCAAGCACACAGCGACTGCTCAACACCTATTTCGACACGCCCGAGTTGGCCCTGCAGCAGCGCCGCATGGCGGTGCGCGAACGGCTGGCGGGTGAGCAATGGCTGCTGACTGTCAAAACCGCAGGCCAAAGCCAAAACGGCTTGTCGCGCAGGCAAGAATGGGAAGGCCCGACCACACCGGGTGCGCTGCAGTTCGACACCCTGGTGGATAACGCCGTGCTGGCGCAAGACCTGATGACGCTGCGCCCGAATTTGCGCGCCTTGTTTTGCACCGACTTCGAACGCCAGCGCTGGGACATCACCTATGCAGGCGCGCAGATCGAAGTGGCGCTGGACCAAGGCCGCATCCATGTACCCGGTACAGAGCTGAGCGATCCACTGCTGGAGCTGGAATTGGAACTGCTTAGCGGCCCGAAGGAGGCCCTGATGGCGTTGGCCGATGTGCTGCGCCAGACGCCACTGGGCCCCGTGATGCTTGTGCCCAGCGATGCGAGCAAGGCGCAGCGGGGTATGACGCTTTGGGCACAATTGCGCCCATAGTCAACATCAACGGCTATTGTCCGCGTTCGACTTGATGTGGTGACCATTTGCAGGCAAATACGCCTGCCACTTGTGGTTAGGTGATTCTGGATAGAAAAATAACAGATGACCCGCCTGCACCATAGGTGTGAGATGTTTGTTGCGCAGGTACTTTTTATCGCGCTGCAACAACGTAGCCAACTCATCCGCCCGCAAGGGTTGCCAAGCGCACAAGTCCAAAATCAGTCCACGCAAACCTGAAGTCCCCATTCGCTTGCCAGGGCTGATTAAACGAATTACTAAGTGTTCAGGCAGTTGTGGCAACTGGCGCATGTTGGGCGAAACATCTAGGTTGCCACCTTCGGTCTCTAGGTTGCCACCTTCGGAGCCCAAGTTGCCACCTTCAGGCTCCAGCTTGCCACCTATATCGCCGAAAAGATCGCCAAATTCAGGGTTAACCCTCGAATACGCAAGCAATACATAGTGCGTCCGATTTCCAGCACCCTGCTTTTCCAGCAATCCCTTGTCACGTAATCGACGCAACAAATTACTGGCCTGCAAAGTATCCAGTCCCGAAAAATCCCGGCAGGCGGTGTTGTCTACAGCCCCGGTTTCTCGGGCATAAATCAAAGCCTTGGCCTCATCGGCAGACACAGCATCACCCGCCAAAATTTTGAGCCAAGCAAAATCTTCTTCGGTCAGCAAATGATGCAAGAAAAGCGTTGCCCTGAATTCATTTCGTTGCCTATCTGATGAAAACTCAGGAAGTTGCAGACCCGCGTCTGCGGCCAAACGCCGCATGGTTCGAATCCCTGAACCTTTTGTTTCAGCCCAATTGATCTCATGCAACACAGCGGCAATGGCCGGATTGCGCAGTCTTGAACCTGGCGCCCCCAAACTGCTCACGTCCTTCAGCGAAAAGCCCGGATTCAAAATCTCTATCCGATTGCTGTAGCGCACGATCTGCACAGGACTGTGGTCTTGGTAACTTCGGTGCATCACTGCATTGGCAAGTGCTTCACGAATCACCTTGCGCGGCAACAAAGGCACTTGCTGACTTTGCAACTCCCCCTCAGGCAAACGGAAGCCGCGTGGCAAGTCATCCACAATCGCCGCCTCCATCTTGGCCAAAGCCAGCATGAGTGGTTGACGAATATCCACCGATGTGAATCGAGATTCCGGGTCATCCACCCACTGTGTACCCACCACCCGCACATAGTCCATCCGCAAAGCTGGGAACAAACGTCTCAAAGCCATGGGCTTGCCAAAAAGCACTACGCCGGCCAGCGTGGGCTTGACCACGTCCCCTACACGCCGCACGGCTGATAAAGCCTCCAACAAGTCGCCATTCTCATAGCCAAGCTCTTCGGCATGCGGATTGGCTAGCGCACGCAAGCGACGGTATTCAGCAACAGCTGCAAGATCCAGATCATCCAGCCGCGCATCTGCAACCAACGCCATGTCTGGCCCCATTTGCGGCTGACTGGACCCCCGCAATATCCACAGATCTTCATCTACACAACGTTGATCGGTGGAACCAACACGGCGATACGCCCCTTTAGGTAAACCTGTCGCCGTCAAATAGACAGGTTTTTGACTGACATCGGCTTCAGGGACAAACACCACAATCACCGTCCACTCATCCAACCGCTCAACTGCGATCTCTGGCCGCAGCACTACATTCAGCGTGCTGGCACACAAGGTTGCCAAATCACGTTGCAACTTATCCGGATCAGGCACACCATCTGGCCAATAACGAACATCGCCCTTTTCATTAACAGCCCAATCCACACCCAGCAACAAATACCCACCTCCCAGACCCGGCTCATTTGCAAACGCAATCACCGTTTCCAAAATGGATTTACCCATTTCACGGGCACGTTTGGCTTCAATGCGCGTCGACTCATCGCTGGCATTCAGTTCGGTCAGTAGATCTTGGGCTGTGCGCATAAAGTGCATCACTTTCTAGGTCTTCAGCGGCTCACGCGCGCCATCGCTTCAGTGATCTTCACCGTTTCCACACTCACCGTGGTCACGCGTTGAAGCAAATCAATCACCTTCTCTTTGTAGTCAGCGAATCGGTAGGTATCGAATTTTTCGCGGATGGTCGGGTCTTTGGGTTTCTTTTCTTTGTATTGGTCCAGCACCCAATCGATGGCGCAGCGGTTACCAAGTTTGTAGGTCCATGCCTTTGGCGGAATGCCACGCAGCGTGGTTTCGCTGTCCAGGGCAATGCTGCCCGATGCCGGGTCGGGGCGCAGTATGGCTTTGGGACTCATTCCCGTGGCGCGAACTTTGGCATCGGGCGTGTCGGTTCGCGTAAGTGCAAACGGCTCTTGGGTTTCATAGCCAATATGAAGTGCCATCAGGCGCTCACCCCATTCGGCCCATTTCCAGAAATCCTTGTAAAACGGAATGCGTGGAAATTCGCGCTTCAGGTTCTGCGCGTATTTCTCGCGGTACAGTGGATCGTGCAAAACGGCGTAGCAGTAATGGAAGATGCCTTCCTTGGTGATCTTTAGGGCAGATTTTCCTTTGCCGATCTCGGCGGCGTAGTGCGCAGCGAATTGCTTCTGTGCCCAGTCGGTGATGTTGTCAACACGCTGACCCATTTCATAACGATAAAGAGGCAAGGTTTGCGTTTTTTCCAAAAAATCTAAGCCAGGAAGCTTATCCACTGAAAGAGCTTGAAACGGCTTGCTCGAACTACCACCAGAAATACAAATTGCTTGATTTTTCCAAGTGCCAGAAAGAGGAAAAAAAGCATCTTGTTGATATATGCGGTGCGTAATTGCCCGTGCATAGTAGGTGTACGACGGACTGAAAGGTCTGTACGCAGAAGGATAAATATGTAACTTGGAAAAACCAAGCTGAGTTCCTCTCACCAAGTGCGCTTCCAGCTCTTCTGTCCACTTTATCGACCGATCAACGAAATCTCGAACTACCTGTTTGTCGACTAAAAGCTGCGAGTTTTGAACTGCATATTGGCGCCAGCGCTTACGCTCAGCCTCATATATTTTGCAAAAGAACTCAATCTTCCTCGTTAACGACGATTCATCAACGTCGTAAACCCAGTCATCCCGATTAGTAGCAACGCCAAGTGAAAACTTGCGAAAAATGGCTTTAATTTCGCGACTGCTGGTCGCTGCCTTCGTCTCCTTAGTCGCCAACGGAATCAAAGTATCAAAATCGTTGCTCGTCAGATTTATCCAGTTGTGCGTCTTATCCGGCTGCACTTCATCAAAGCCCATGTCGCGCATGGGATGGCTGGCAATAAAGCTCAGCTTTTCCTCAGCCGTTTCCATCTCCGGCCTGCGCAGGTAATAAACACGGGCAGGCCGCTTGTCCTTGACGGCTTGTGCGCGCTTGACCATGAAGCTGATGGCAACGCCCGTCTGTATGCCAAACACATTGTGTTTGGTACCGCTGAGCTTGGGGTTGGCGCACACATCGCCGCCCAAGTCCACCACATAGATGTCAGAAAATTCTTGGCCCACAGTTTTGCGAAAACCATCGAAGGTGCGGCTTTCGATAAAGCTTCGGTTGGTCACAAACGCCAAGATGCCGTTCTCATCGAGGCGGTCACTGGCCCAGCGAAAGAATCGGGCGTACATGTCATACAGCTTGGTCTTTTGCGCAGTGCTCTCGGCAATGTAGGTTTGCTTGATGCGTGCGTCTATCTGCGGGTATTCGCGATTCTTGTTGTTGTCGTTCTCATTCGCTTGGTTGGCGTTGTAGGGCGGGTTGCCAATCACCACACTGATGCGTTTACCGTTCTGGCGTTTGATGCGGGCTACGTTTTCTTCGCTCACGCTGCCAAACAATTCGGCCGTGGTGCCCTTTGCTGCAGTGTGCAGGCCCACGTTGTCCAGTGTGTCCACAAAGCACAGGCTGGGGAACCCTTCATACTTTTCGGTAATGGCGGCGTAAGTGGATTCAATGTTCAAGTTGGCCACGTAATACGGGAGGATAGCCACCTCATTGGCATGCAGCTCGTGCTTGTATTTGTGCTCCAACTTCTTGGGCTGGCCGCGAAAGTGCTCCAGCAGTTCGCAGATAAAGGTGCCCGTGCCGGTAGCCGGGTCGAGGATGTCCACATCTTTGTCGATCAGGTTTTTGCCAAAGTGCTTTTCGCAAAGCCAGTCGGCGCCATCAATCATGAACCGCACAATTTCGTTGGGCGTGTAAACCACGCCCAAGCGGTCGGCGGCCTTGGTGTTGTAAACCTTGTAGAAGTTCTCGTAAATGATCTTCAGAAAAGTTTGCTTTTCGCCATGGCTGCTGATTTGCGCTGCGGCAGCGCGAATGGCTGCGTAATAGGTTTCCAGCCCTTTTAATGTCTGCTTTTTAAGCGCCCCCGTAAAAAAAGCACCTTCCAGCGCATACAACTCCTTGGCCACGTTGTTGTGCTGATGAAAATCAGATTCATCAAACACCTTGGCAAAAATTTCCTCTGTCAAGATGTGCTGGATGAGCATCTCACGCACATCGGCATCTCCCAGTATGGGATTTATGGCCTCCTGAGCGTGCGCCAAGAACTTGACTTCGGCAGCTCTGAACGCTTCATTTTTGTCGTGCTCCTGCTCGATCATTTCGCGGAGCGCCAGCAGCACCGCAGGCAGATCGGTCTTGAACTGCTCTACAGCGGCACGGAAGTTGGCAATTTCAGGGCGTTCAAACCTGAAAAACAATTGCAGCAACTTGGCCAGCGCCTTTGTGTCAGTCATGTCACAACGCAAGACCTCGGCTCGGTTTTGCCAAAGCACAGCGACCGCATCGTCACTGAAAATAATGTTGTCTTGGGGATAGCCTTTCTTGAACTTCTTGACCACCTCTTCGTCCAGATCGTCGTCTGCGTCTTTGGCTTCCCAATACCCTAAAGGCATCCGCAACTCATGCAACAAAGCGCCATCCAAGGAGATATTGGATTTGGTAGCAGTCTTGAGCGGGTACTCGGCTAAAAAGGTGAGGTTACTTTGCTTTCCCCAAGCCTTGAGCAAATCTTTGAAGGCTTCGCGCACGATGGTTTCACGCTGGCTGCCACTG
This sequence comes from uncultured Burkholderiales bacterium, assembly GCA_903894995.1. Taxonomy (GTDB): domain Bacteria; phylum Pseudomonadota; class Gammaproteobacteria; order Burkholderiales; family Burkholderiaceae_C; genus Limnohabitans_A. The sequence continues at coordinate 9,790 of CAITSG010000476.1, read as the reverse complement.
ACCTTCTTGATGATGTCCAGCTGCTTGAGGTAGTCGTTGATCAATATCTGACTCATGGGTCTGCATCCTCTGTTTCGCATTGCATTATCTAGTTGATTTCTGATTCATCAGAATCACTTTGCACCGCAAATTTGTTGGTTTGAAGAATTGCTTACGCCACAGATGCTTGCTGTAGTTTCTTTAGGTGATACCCCACAGCGGTTACTGGTGTAAAAGGTTGTTTTTACACCCCGATGACTGTATAAAAAGCTGTGCCCGCGCCCAACGCACCGATGTTGGCCTGTGCCCGGAGCACACTCAACGCCTGCTGAACGCGCTGCATAGGAAAGTGACCAACGATACAAACAAGGCTTAGCGGGTAATGGCCCTGCGGGCCTGGGCCATCGCCACAATTTGAACAACACTTATTAGTTACGGCCCCGACAAGCAATCACGGTCAACTCCACATCGTCTACGGCGTAAACCAGTCGATGGACGTCGTCGATGCGCCGCGACCAATAACCAGACAAATTGCCAAGCAAGGGCTCAGGCTTGCCGATGCCTTCAAAGGGGTCGCGCCGGGCGGTATCTATCAACAGATTGATTCGCTTGAGCGTCTTTTTATCCTGTCCTTGCCAGTACAGGTAATCACCCCAAGCATGCGAGGTGAAGGCAATCACCGGGCTCAGGTGGACAGCAGTTGGCGTCGTTTGACTTTGCCTGCTTTGTGTTCGGCAATGGATGCCGCCAAGTGCGCTGAATTGGCGGGGCTGGACAGCAGGTAAAGGGTTTCGGCCATGCTTTGGTAATGCGCCATGGACATGACCACCACATCACCCCCGTCGCGTCGGGTGATGATGGTGATGTCGGCATCGGCTTGCACGCCATCCAGCACGGACTTCAGGCCCTTGCGCGCTTCGGAATAAGGGATGATTCGCATGGCTGTGACTTGCTCAATAGATTGGACAAATATTGTCGCTTTTTTAACCTACGGGTGGCGACGATCACTGAAGTGCATTCACCGCGCTGCATCTGTCACGCAGCGATCACCGTCAGCAAAGTCTGACCGTTAGCCACCAGCTTCTCGCCTTCTGCATCCACCGCAAACAAATCACAGCTGGTGAAGACTTGGGTCTTACCCGGTTTGACTACGCGCGCTCGGGCAATGAAGTTTTGCCCCACAGCAGGGCGCAAACAGTTGACCGAAAAGTTGGCGGCCAACAAATTTGGCCCCGCCACGGTCCCGGCCGCAAAACCGCACGCGGTGTCGATGAGTGTGCCGATCAAGCCCGCATGCAAGAAGCCTGAATACTGCCCGACCTCTGGGCGCCAGGGCATCTGGATTTCCACAAAGCCGGGTTCGGCAACCGTCACTTCGATGCCACACCAGCGGTTGAATTCGGCCATGGCGTTGATTTTTTTCAGCATCTCAAGTGGGCTCATTTCAATTTCCTTTGTTGGGTTTCAAACCAGCCGATGTGGTCGATCAGCTTCTTGCGCATGGCTTGGTGTTCGGCCATGAGCTTGTCAATTTCGGCCACACGCTGATGGATCGCCTCGATCATGTCTTGCACCGACAATTTGCCCGTTTTGAAGCGCGGCAAATACTCAGCGATGAAGGACAGTGAAAACCCCATCTCCCGCGACATGGCAATGAAGATGACGTGCTTGACGGTTTTCTCGTCGTAATCGCGGTAGCCGTTGGACAAGCGATGGCTCGCAATAAGGCCTGCTGCTTCGTATCGCCACAATCGATGCACAGACACTTGCGTTTTGGCCGAGAGTTCTGAAATGCGCATGAATTCAGTCTAGCAACGCTCGCACAGCGCCAAGGTTTTCAGAGATGACACATGAGCGACAACACCTGAAATCTGAAACCACGTCAGTTTGGAGTGGCCTGCACCAGCAGCCTATTGATTCAGCCCTGTGAAGTTTTCAATGCTCAAAGATGTTGTAGGTCGGCGATCAAAGACCTCGACATGGGTCTGTGCCGAAGCTGCCAAACGTCGAACTCTTCGAGTGCCGACCTACAAGATGACATGCCTCACACATTTCAAACTTCAGCGTGCCGGATCAATAGACCGCCGTGAGGTCAAAAAATTCAAGCAGCCAAGCACCTCACCCCTCCAAGCCCAACACATGCCAATAGGGCGCAAAACCCTCGCGCACGCAGTCACTCACCAGCACCATGAAGTCACGTACATCGCCCGTCACATGGGCTTTGTCCAGCGCCTCGTAATAAGCCAGTCGTTTTTCCACCGGCAGCACAATGGCCGGAAAGCCCGCCTTGAGCAATTCGAGGTTAAGCAACAGGCGGGCCGTGCGGCCATTGCCGTCCACAAATGGGTGGATCTTCACAAAGTCCACATGCAGGCGAGCGGCCCGCTCCACGGGGTGAAGTTGCCCGGCCTGAGTGTCGTACCAGTTCAGCAAGGCCGCCATCTGCTCTGGCACGACCAGCATGTCCGGCGGCACATGGCGCGCACCCGCAATCGTCACATTCAGCTGGCGGTATCGGCCCGCATTGTCGTCATCGATCTGCCTGAGCACCAGACGGTGAAGATTGCGGATTTGCCATTCGGTCAAAGGCTCGGCCCGGCGCACCACGTCTTCCACATACAAAATCGCATCACGGTGGTTGATGGCTTCGAAGTGCTCGCGCAGCAGCTTGCCACCCACCGTGATGCCTTCAAGCACCACCTTGGTTTCCATCAGTGTGAGCGTATTGCCTTCGATGGCGTTGGAGTGGTAAGTCCAGCGCAGCACCAACTCCTCGTGCAAATTGCGCAGCGCCGCAGGCGGCAAGGGGCGCAATCCATCCAGCCGGATTTTCAGCGCGTCCAGGTCGGAAAAGTCTAGCAGGGTCATGCGAAATCCGTAGGCGTGGGCAGGTTCAAACGCAGTGCATTGGCAGTCCAATGAGCAAGCGCCAATTATGGATGCTCCAGTTGCTTTAGGTGATACCTCATCCCGATGGGCTGGTGTACAAAACACCCTTCTTCAGGAGCGCCCCATGACCCATCACCCCGCTTTGCCCCACGCCCACCCTGCTGACGTGGGCCTGTGCCCCGAGCGAACGCAGCGGCTGATGGACGTGCTGCGCCGCGAAGTGGCCAGCGGCCGGCTGCCCGGTGCCGTGGCCATGGTGGCGCGGCACGGACAGATCGCATTGTTTGAAGCTGTGGGCCAGCAAGACCCGGCCACGGGCGCGCCCATGCAGACAGACAGCATCTTCCGCATCTATTCGATGACCAAGCCGGTCGTCTCGGTGGCGGTGATGATGCTGGTCGAGCGCGGCCAATTGCTCTTGAGTGACCCGGTCAGCCGCTGGCTGCCGGAATACGCCAACCAGCAAGTGGCCACCGCCCAGGGTCTGGAGCCCGTCAAGCAAGCCGCCACGGTTCAAGACCTGCTGCGCCACACGGCCGGGTTGACCTATGAATTTTTGGGCACATCGCCCGTGCAGCAGCAATACGGCCAAGTGAAGATCGCCTCGCGCGAACGCACCAATGCCGATTTTTCACAAACGCTGGCCGCAGTGCCGCTGCAGTTCCAGCCCGGCACCGTGTGGGCCTACAGCCGCGCCACCGATGTGCTGGGGCGGCTGGTCGAGGTGGTCAGCGGGCAAAGCTTGGGCACATTTTTGCAAGCCGAAATCTTTGGTCCGCTGGGCATGGTGGACACCGGCTTTGCCGTGCCGCCAGAACACCATCACCGCATTGCCGAGCCCTTCGCGCACGACCCCGACGGAGGCGTGCCGATGAAGGTTTTAGAGCCCCGCCAAGTGCCCGCCATGGAAGGCGGCGGCGGCGGGCTGATGTCCACCGCCATGGACTACACCCGCTTTTTGCAGTGCCTGCGCAACCGGGGTGAGCTGGACGGCGTGCGATTGCTGGGTCCGCACACGGTGGACTTCATGACCACCGACCACTTAGGAAGCATACCGGCCGATGGCACCTTGCTGCCACCCGGCCACGGTTTTGGCCTCGGGTTTGCGGTGCGCACACACTTGGGCCTGTCGCCCGTCCCCGGCTCGGTGGGCCTGTACTACTGGGGCGGCATCGCAGGCACCACCTTCTTTGTGGACCCGGTGCTGGACATGGTCGCCATGTTGATGGTCCAGGCACCCAACCAGCGGGACTACTACCGACCCCTGTTCAGGGACTTGGTTTACGCGGCCTTGGTGTGAGTCAACCCGGGCAGCCCTGCCCAACCCGTGAGGGCGGTATTTGTGCCGTGATGGGCGATCCAAGACCTTCAACGACAAAACGCTGCGACAGCTCGCGGGTAAATCAGGTGCTCTTGCGTCAAAACTCGGGCAGCCAGCACGTCTGCCGTGTCATTGGCCAGCACCGGCACCACCGCCTGCGCCAAAATCGGTCCGTGGTCCAGATCGGCCGTGACCTGGTGCACCGTGGCTCCGGCAAATTGGCAACCGGCGTCGATGGCCCGCTGGTGCGTGTTCAGACCCGGAAAAGCAGGCAACAAAGAGGGGTGAATGTTGAGCAAGCGCCCGGCATAGTGCGCCACAAAACCCGGTGTCAAGATGCGCATGAAACCGGCCAAAACCACGAGACTGGGCGAAAACTGGTCAATCTGAACCCTCAAAGCCTCGTCAAACGCCTCCCGGCTGGCAAACACCTTGTGGTCCAGCACGGCCGTGGTCACACCCTGTGATTGGGCCAAAGCCAAACCTTGGGCATCGGCCTTGTTGCTGATCACGGCGGCAACCCGTGCCTTCAAGCGCTCGGCCCAGCGCTCCTGCTCGGCGGCACGCAAGATGGCCCCCATGTTGGAGCCCGAACCTGAAATCAAAATGACGATGTTTTTCATGCGAGCGCGAATTATCCCCGCACACCCCCTGCAAACCCTTGTTTGTCGCTCCAAGGACATGGGCACGCGCCTGCCTCGTGATAAAAAGCACGGTCGTTTGATTTTGTTTGCACAGCGCTACAAATAACACTTACCCCAACGGAGAGATTCCCCCATGGATTTGGCATTCACCCCCGACGAACTCGCGTTCCGCGACGAGATCCGCACTTGGGTCAAGGACAACTTGCCCGCCGACCTTTCACAAAAAGTGCACAGCGCCATGCGCCTGACCCGTGAAGACATGCAGCGCTGGGCCAAAATTTTGGGCCAAAAAGGCTGGCTGGGTTGGGGCTGGCCCACACAGTTTGGCGGCCCCGGCTGGACCGCCGTGCAAAAGCATTTGTTTGAAGAAGAATGCGCCCTGGCCGGTGCCCCCCGCGTGGTGCCATTTGGCCCGGTGATGGTGGCTCCGGTGATCATGGCTTTTGGCAATGCCGAGCAGCAGCAGCGCTTTTTGCCCGGCATCGCCAGCGGCGAAGTCTGGTGGAGCCAGGGCTACAGCGAGCCGGGCTCCGGTTCTGACTTGGCATCCCTCAAAACCCGCGCCGAGCGCGTGGGCGACAAATACATCGTCAACGGCCAAAAAACCTGGACCACTCTGGGTCAATACGGCGAGTGGATCTTCTGCCTGGTGCGCACCAGCACCGAAGGCAAGCCACAAACCGGCATTTCCTTCTTGCTGATCGACATGAAGTCGCCCGGCATCACCGTCCGCCCGATCCGCCTTTTGGACGGCGAATGTGAGGTCAACGAAGTCTGGTTTGACAACGTCGAAGTGCCCGCCGAAAACTTGGTGGGCGAAGAAAACAAGGGCTGGAACTACGCCAAGCACCTGCTGGCCCACGAGCGCACCAACATCGCTGACGTGAACCGCGCCAAGCGCGAACTGGAGCGCTTGAAGCGCATCGCCAAAGCCGAAGGTGTCTACGACGACCTGCGTTTTCGTGACGAAATCGCCAAGCTCGAAGTGGACATCGTGGCTCTCGAAATGCTGGTGTTGCGTGTGCTGTCCGCCGAAAAATCGGGCAAGAACTCGCTCGACATCGCCGGTCTGCTCAAGATCAGGGGCAGTGAAATCCAGCAGCGTTACACCGAGCTGATGATGCAGGCCGCAGGCCCCTTTGCCCTGCCCTTCATCTTCGAAGCCATGGACGCAGGTTGGCAAGGCAACTTCCCAGGCGGCGTCGTGGCCAATGCACCGCTGGCGGCCAACTACTTCAACATGCGCAAGACCACCATTTACGGTGGCAGCAACGAAGTGCAACGCAACATCGTCGCCCAGACAGTTCTGGGTTAAGGAGACACACATGGATTTCGATTTTTCTGACGACCAAGAACAACTGCGCGACGCGGTGCGCAAATGGGTGGACAAGGGCTACGACTTTGACCGCCGCCGCGCCATTGTCGCTGCGGGTGGTTTTGACCGCGCCGCCTACAACGAGCTGGCCGAATTGGGCCTGACGGGCTTGTATGTGAACGAAGACAACGGCGGTATGGGCATGGGCCCCACCGAAGCCATGGTCACCATGGAAGAGCTCGGCCGCGGCATCGTGCTCGAGCCCCTGACCCAAACCCTGATTTGCAGCGCCACGCTGCAAACACACGCCCCTGCAGCACTGCAAGCCGCTTGGTTGCCGCGTATGGCTGCAGGTGAGGCCATCGTGGTGCTGGCGCAGCAAGAGCGCGGTGCCCGCTACCAACTGGACCGCTGCGCTGCTCAGGCCAGCGAATCAGGCGGCACATGGACCGTGAGCGGCACAAAAAGCGTAGTGACGATTGGCGACCAAGCCGACGCCTTCGTAGTACCTGCCACCGTCAACGGCCAAATCGCTTTGTTTTTGGTCGAGCGCAGCGCCAGCGGCGTGAGCACCCAAGCCTATGGCACACAAGACGGCTCGCGCGCTGCCGAGGTGGTGCTGAACAATGCCCCAGCCCAGCTGATCACCCTGAACGGCCTGGCCGCTTTGGAAGAAGCGGTGGACATCGGCATCGCCTGCACCTGCGCCGAAGCTGTGGGCGTGATGGACAAAACTTTGGCCATCACCGTGGACTACATGAACACCCGCAAGCAATTTGGCGTGAACATCGCCAGCTTCCAGGCTCTGCGCCACCGCGTGGCCGACATGAAGATGCAGCTGGAGCTGGGCCGCTCGATGAGCTACTACGCCAGCCTGAAATTGCATGCACCAGCTGACGAACGCCGCCGGGCTCTCGCCCGCGCCAAGTACCAACTGGGCGTGTCCATGCGCTTCATCGGCCAGCAAGCGGTGCAGCTGCACGGCGGCATTGCCGTCACCGACGAGTACATCGCCAGCCACTACTTCAAGAAATTGACGCAACTGGACATGACGTTTGGCGACACATTGCACCAACTGGGCGAAGTGTCTTCACGCATGCAAGAGACTGCCGGCGTGTTTGCCTGAGTCGGTCAGCCGACTTTGAAGCTCCGACCCAGGGGTCGGGGCATGCTTCATTCCGGGTCGCGAACCCGCACAAAACTGGCAAATCGGGGCAAACCTGAAGGTGTGCGGTCTTGGTAGCGGTAGGTCACCCAAGCCCCCACAGGCGGTGGGTCACGGCGCAGAGCGTCACTCAAGCCTGAACCCAAAGCAAATCGCTGGCCTTGGGGAGTCTCCAAAAGCAAAGCCCCCGTCTGGTGGGTCAAACGCCCTTTGCCCGGCTGATGTCCCACCACCAAACCCTCTTCATCCAAGTCAGGTTTGTATTTGTACAGGGCATCGCTTCGCCCGGATTGCCACAAGGCATCGGCACGGTGCAGCATCAAACCTTCTCCACCTTGGCGCACGGTATCGGCCAGCAAGGTTTGCAAATCTTGCGCATCCTTGACTGTTTGATGGCCCACCGGGATCAACCAAGGCACACGGGCAGCCGCCAGAGCCAACTGCACCCCGCGCACCCTGTCTGCATAAGCCGCAACGTGCCCAGGGGCATCAAAGACCATGTACTTCACGGCACGCCAGGCCTCGTCGTTCGGCACCATTTGTCGCACCACACCGGAGAGTCGGTCAAAGGTGCCGCGCCCCATCCACAGCTCGCCATCCAAGGACTGACGGGGCAAGGCCGAAGTGAACCAAACAGGAGCCGAGATGGGACGGCCGCTGCGAAAGCGCAAAACCTTGCCATCCCACACCGCACGCACACCGTCGAATTTTTCACTCACCAAAAAACCATGGGGCGACCGCATAGGCGTCCAGACGAGGGCGAGTTGCACCTCCTTGAATGCAGCTGCTGATCCGTTGGAAGGAACGGCCTGCGCCCCAGCCGTGGGCATCCACCATGCCCCGCAGACGCAGGCCGCCAAAGCCAGACGGCGATCAACTCGTGATGGTGCTGACCCCTCTTGTAAGTCGGCACCGAGATGGGATCTCTTGCCCTTGGGGAACGCTGGACTGAATCCTGAACGCCCCAAAGAAGGTAAAAAAATACGTCTTTGCATGCCGTCTTTCCTGAATGCCAACAGATCATCAAATGATACCTTTGGTGTTCAAAAAAAATGCAAAGAATTTGAGGCTGCACAAGCGGCAGTTTGTTGGACCCCGACCTGCAACACTCAAACCATCAAACGCGAGTTCTTGGGCACATGGGCCATCAAAAACGCCATCTGATCACTCAAGATGCGGCGGTTGCGCAAAATGAAGTCTTCCCACAGGCTGGGCACGTAGGGCGCGTACAGCAGAGGCATATTGGCTTGCTCGGGCGTGCGGCTGCTTTTGCGGTGGTTGCAAGAGCGGCAGGCCGTGACCACATTCATCCAGTGGTCCGGTCCTTTTTGGCTCACAGGAACAATGTGCTCGCGGGTCAACACCGACTCGTGAAAATGCCCGCCGCAATACGCGCAGACATTGCGATCGCGCACAAACAATTTGGGATTGGTCAAACCCGAAACCAGATCAAAGGGGTTGATGCGGGGCACGCCCTGCGTGCCGATGATGCTATTGACGGTGATGATGGATTGCTGGCCCGTGAGCGCGTTGTGGCCGCCATGGAAAACGGCCACTTGCTGGCCTGCTTCCCAGCGCACCTCGTCGGCCGCGTAATGGGTGACCGCTTGCTCCAACGTGATCCACGATTGCGGCAAGCCTTGGGCCGAGAGTTTCAAAACCTTCACAGACGCCTCCATCCCACAGTTCAAAAAACCACTGACACGAAAAGTTCCGTCTCGATCCTGTTGGATGCGGCTGATGCAACGGCCAGAGGGATCGGGCTCAGTCACAATATACCCTCTTACATTGACAAAACCGTGAAAGCTGGGCCCTGGCCCAGCGCACAGGCAGGACATGAGCAGCGACATGAAGGTTTTCCGAGGCTTCCACCACCCCGACTTGGCCCCCGCCTGCGCCCTGACGATTGGCAACTTCGACGGCGTGCACCGCGGTCACCAGGCCATGCTGGCGCTTTTGCGCAGCGAAGCCGCACACCGCGGCGTGCCCAGCTGCGTGATGACCTTCGAGCCGCACCCGCGCGACTACTTTGCCAAGGCCCTGAACAAGCCCGAGTTAGCCCCGGCCCGCATCGCCACGCTGCGCGACAAACTGCAAGAGCTGGAGCGCTGCGGTGTCGACCAAGTGGTCGTCCTGCCCTTTGATGCCCGACTGGCCAGCCAGTCGCCAGATGACTTCATCCAACAGGTCTTGGTGCGCGGTCTGGGTGTTCGCTATGTGCTGGTGGGGGATGATTTCCGCTTTGGCACTCAACGCGCAGGCGATTACGCCATGCTCGACGCTGCAGGGCAACACCTGGGCTTTGACGTGGCCCGCATGAACAGCTACGAAGTGCGAGGTCTGCGCGTGTCCAGCTCGGCCGTGCGCGATGCCTTGACCAAAGGCGACCTGCCCGCTGTGCAAGCACTGCTGGGCCGGCCTTACAGCATCAGCGGCCATGTGGTGCACGGGCGCAAATTAGGGCGCGAATTGGCCGC
>CAITSG010000475.1 GCA_903894995.1 uncultured Burkholderiales bacterium | reverse complement strand
GGCGCATCTGAAAGAACACGCCAGTGGTTGCGCCGGTTGCTACACCGCGCACGCGGCCATCGAGATGTATGCCGAGGCCTTTGACCAGGCGGGGGCTTTGGACCAACTGGAAGCCTTTGCCAGCTTCAATGGCGCAGACTTTTACGGCTTGCCGCGCAACACAGGCACCGTCACCTTGCGCCGAGAAAGTTGGACGCCCCCCGCGAGCTTTGCCTTTGGCGAGGCCGAACTCAAGCCCCTGCGCTCGGGCGAAAGCCTGCCGTGGCGCTTGGTGGGCCTCTGAGTCATCCCCACCACCTGAACAGACTTGGCTCCCGCTGCGAGGCGGTCACTGCCTTGGGGGTTGCCGACATCGACTGGGCCGCCCCTTGGTTGACCCACTGGCAGTCTGTGGGGCAAGCCATTGCACAGCGCGTGGTGGCGGGGGTGCCCCAGCCCCAAGCCCTGAGCGAGGTGGGTCTGGCCCCCGTGCGTTTTGTCCCGCAAGCCAATTTGCCCGAGGGGCAAGCTTACGAAGACTTCATATTTGCCCATGGCCAGGTGCCGACCCGCGAAGGGCTGCACGATTTTTTCAACGCCTTGTGCTGGATGCACTTTCCGCAGGCCAAGCGACAGCTCAACCGCCTGCAAAGTGCAGAAATCGCCCGTGCCGGGGTGGGCCAGGTGCGCGGCGCGGTGCGCGATGCGGCCACGGTGTTTGATGAAAACGCTTGGCTGATCCAGCCCTCAGACGCGCTGTGGCAAGCTTTGACGGACCATCAATGGACCGAAGCCTTGGTGACGCGGCGCGACGAATGGACCTACACCCGCTTGTGGACTTTTGGCCATGCCGCACTCGAAAAACTGGTGCAGCCCTACAAATCGATCACGGTGCATTTGTGGCGCGTCCCAGGCGAGGTGCAGCCTGAGCAAATCGACGATTGGCTGGCCCATGACCTGAGGGCTGACAAGCTGGCCCTCAAACCCTTCAGTCCCTTGCCGATTTTGGGCGTACCGGGCTGGTGGCCAGACAATGCAGACCCGGTTTTTTACGAAGACCTCAGCGTGTTTCGTCCGCGTCGGCTCAAACGCTCCGCGCCCGTCTGAAAAACCGTACGCCAATCCGGAAATCACCGGGGCAGCTTGATTTTGGACAACAAGCCCCTAACATTCGTCACAACGTGCCCGCGTCTTCCGGGTTGAAAGAGAAACCTTCCATGAAACGTATTTTTCTGTTTGTCTTGACCAACATCGCTGTGGTGGTGGTGTTGGGCCTTGTCGCCAGTTTGTTGGGTGTGAACAAATTTTTGACCTCCAACGGCCTGGATTTGGGTGCTTTGCTCGGCTTTGCGCTGATCATGGGCTTTGGTGGCGCCATCATTTCTTTGCTCATGAGCAAGTGGATCGCCAAGATGTCCTCGGGCGTGAAGCTCATTGACCAACCGGCCAACGCCGACGAAGCCTGGATTGTGGACACCGTGCGCAAGTTGGCTGACAAAGCGGGTATTGGCATGCCTGAAGTGGGCGTTTTTGAAGGCGACCCCAACGCCTTTGCCACCGGCGCTTTCCGCGATTCGGCCTTGGTGGCGGTGTCCACCGGCTTGTTGCAAAACATGACCCACGAAGAAATCGAGGCCGTGCTGGCC
>CAITSG010000474.1 GCA_903894995.1 uncultured Burkholderiales bacterium | reverse complement strand
TGGCCAGCCTGTACCAAGTGCGCACCGGCTGCCACGGCGCGACCGACCTCTCGCCCGTGTGCATGGGCGCGGCGCTGCACTTTGACACCTGGGTGCCCAACTTTGGCGTGCAAGAGTTCATGCCGCACAGCGAAGAAATGCTCTCGGTCTTCCCGCACGATTACCGCTTTGAGCGCGGCATGATGCACTGCGGCGAGTCCCCCGGCCACGGTGTGGACATCGATGAGAAGCTGGCTGCGAAGTACCCGTATCAAAGGGCTTATTTGCCGGTGAACCGGCTGCAGCACGATGGGACGTTGTGGAATTGGTGAGGCACCCTGACTTGGGTGCTCAGTTCGAACTTGGCGAAATAAAAGCAGGAATGATTGAGGCCACAAGAAGTCCTGCCATCGCCCAATTAAACAGCTTGAGATGTAAGTCATCGGTCAAAAAACGGCGCAGATGCTGGCCCATGAGCGCCCAAACGCCACATGAAGGCAAGTTGATACCCGCAAACAAGACGGATGCCAGTGCAACGCAGGCGAAGCCCCCGCCAGAGGGCACATAGGTGCTGAAATAGCCTATGGCCATCACCCACGCCTTGGGGTTGATCCACTGAAATGCCGGCGCTGACCAAAAACCCATAGGCCCATGGTCCGAGAGCGCTGCATCGCTTGAATCAGGCTTGTTACTTTGTCCAATGCGCCAAGCCAAGTAGATCATGTAAATGGCCCCCAACCACTTCATGAGCTCATGTGCAAAGGGGTACTCTGTGAAGGCCTGCCCCAGTCCAAGTCCCACAGCCAGCAACATGATCAGAAATCCACTGCGGATCCCGACCAGATGACGAAGGGATGCTGCAAAGCCAAAATTGACGCCCGACGCCAGCAGCATCATGTTGTTGGGTCCCGGTGTGATCGATGTGACAAATGCAAAAAGGCTGAGCGATAACAGCAGGTGCGGTGCAAAAAAATCCATGAAAAATCGCGACCCATTGTTGAATGAAAAATTTATTCTCCCACTTCGACCCATGTCATCAGCGCCGCACCCTGGCAAACTTGGGATGCTTTAAAGCATCCGTGCCAACACCGCCTGCAAGTGCTCCGAAGGCAGCCGCTTGAAGCCCGAGCGGGCAAAACGCTGCAAGCGCCCTTGCATGAAAGCCACCAATAAAGAAGCAGTGACTTGTGCATCGGGCGTAGGCGTGGCCGATTCGACGCCTTTGAGCGACTGACGCAACTGCGCCTCTATCTTGTCAAACAGCATGTTGATGCGCTCTTGCAAGCGTTCATGCTCCAACACCAGCGCATCGCCAATCATGACGCGGCTCATGCCCGGGTTTTTTTCAGCGAATTGCAGCAGCAGGGCCACGATGCGACCCGCCTGCTGAGGCCCTGAGGGCTCCCGGTCGGTCACTTGTCGGATGAGGCCAATGACGGACTGGTCCACAAAATCAATCAGTCCTTCGAACATCTGTGCTTTGCTTGCAAAGTGACGGTACAAAGCCGCTTCGCTCACCCCGATTTTGGCGGCCAAGCCAGCGGTGGTCACGCGCTCTGTGCCGGGTTGCTCCAGCATGGCGGCCAGGGTTTGCAAAATTTGCAATCGCCGCTCGCCCGGACGTGGTCTTTTGCGCAGCGGTAAAGCTTCTTCGTCAGAGTGGCTCTCATTTGGTTTTTCTTGGTCTGTCATCTCTCCCCCATTTTTTAATTGAACTGACCTCACGACCCTCTGCAAAAGACTCAACGGCTGCGAATCATGGTGCCAAAGGCCTGCTCGGACAGCACTTCCAGCAGCATCGCGTGCGGCACGCGGCCGTCGATGATGTGCACGGCGTTGACGCCGCTCTTGGCGGCATCAAGCGCGCCCGCAATTTTGGGGATCATGCCGCCGCTGATGGTGCCGTCGGCACAGAGCTCGTCGATGCGGCTGGGAGTCAGCTCGGTCAAAAGTTGGCCTTCTTTGTCGAGCACGCCACGGATGTTGGTGAGCATGAGCAATTTTTCGGCTTGCAAAACGGTGGCCAATTTGGCGGCCACCACGTCGGCGTTGATGTTGTAGCTTTCGTTGTTGACACCAAACCCAATGGGGCTGACCACTGGGATGAAAGCGTCATCCTGCAGACACTGGAGGATCGACGGGTCGATGCTTTCGATCTCACCGACTTGGCCCACATCGTATTCTTTGTTCGGGTCTTGGCTGTCCACCAGACGCAGCTTTTTGGCACGGATCAAGCCGCCGTCTCGACCCGTCAGGCCCACGGCCTTGCCGCCTGCGCGGTTGATCATGCCCACAATGTCTTGCTGAACTTCGCCCCCCAGCACCCACTCAACCACTTCCATGGTTTCGGCATCGGTCACGCGCATGCCCTGGATGAATTCGCCGGTTTTGCCCAGGCGCTTCAAGGCCGTTTCGATTTGCGGACCACCGCCATGCACCACCACCGGGTTCATGCCCACCAGTTTGAGCAGCACCACGTCTTCGGCAAAGGCTTGCTGCAGGGTTGGATCGGTCATGGCGTTGCCGCCGTATTTGATGACCAAGGTCTTACCGTGGAACTTGCGGATGTAGGGCATGGCCTGCGCCAGAATCTGGGCTTGGTCGTGGGGGGCAACGGTGCTGGCGGCAGTCGATTCGGTCATGGTGAGCCTTGATGGTTGATCAAATGGACAATATTGGAGGGAATTGTGCCCCAAGCTTGTAGCGCGTCAGAGATCAGAGATCAGAGGATCTCGGTCAGCAGCCGATCGACCCCTTGTTGCCAAGGCGGCAACACCAAACCAAAGGTCCGCTGAAGCTTGCGCGTGCTGAGCCTGGAGTTGAGCGGGCGCTGAGCAGGTGTCGCAAAGGCTGAAGTGGGCACCGCCTCGATCTCACTGACCTTCAAATCCAACTCAGGTTTCATTTGACGGGCTTGCGCCACCACATGACTGGCGTAGCCGTGCCATGTGGTTTCACCGCTGGCCACCAGATGGTAAATACCGGCCAGGGACTCGTGGGGTGCAGCCAGGGCCTGCCGGATGGCATGGGCCGTGACATCGGCGATCAAATCGGCGCCTGTGGGTGCGCCGTGCTGGTCATCGATGACTGTCAGGCGCTCGCGCTCACCGGCCAAACGCAGCATGGTGCGGACAAAATTGCCCCCGCGAGCCCCGTACACCCAACTGGTGCGAAAAATCAGGTGCTTGGCGCAACGTTGCGCAATGGCCTGTTCGCCTTCAAGTTTGGTTTGACCGTACACGCTGAGTGGACCGGTGGCATCGTCTTCTTGCCAAGCTTGCTCACCCTGCCCGTTGAACACATAGTCGGTCGAATAGTGCACCAGCCAAGCGCCCGTGTCGGCGGCCGCCTGCGCCAGCGCGGCCGGTGCCGTGGCATTGAGGCAACGCGCCAACGGGGTTTCAGACTCGGCTTTGTCTACCGCTGTGTGTGCGGCCGCGTTCACAATCACATCGGGTCGGTAAGCCAGCACGGTTTGAGCCAAACGCTCGGGTTGACTGAGGTCACCACAAAAATCACGGCTGTGCCTGTCCAGCGCCAACACCTCGCCCAGCGGGGCCAAGCTGCGTTGCAACTCCCAGCCCACTTGGCCGTTTTTGCCCAGAAGAAGAACTTTCATGAGGCGCTGTACTGTTTTTGCACCCAATCGCGGTAAGCCCCACTTTGCACATTGCTCACCCATTCAGGGTGGGTGAGGTACCACTGCACTGTTTTGCGAATACCGGTTTCAAAGGTTTCAGCAGGCTTCCAGCCCAATTCAGCTTCAAGTTTGCGTGCGTCAATGGCGTATCGGCGATCGTGACCAGGCCGATCGGTCACGTAGCTGATTTGGCTGGCATAGCTGCTGCCATCGGCTTTGGGGCGCATCTCGTCCAGCAGCTGGCAAATGGTTTTCACAATCTCGATGTTGGGCTTTTCGTTCCATCCCCCCACGTTGTAGGTTTCGCCCAGACGACCCGCCTCCAAGACCCGGCGAATGGCGCTGCAATGGTCTTTGACATACAGCCAATCGCGAATTTGCATGCCGTCACCATAGACAGGCAAGGGTTTGCCAGCCAAGGCGTTCACGATCATCAAGGGGATGAGTTTTTCAGGGAAATGGTAAGGCCCATAGTTGTTGCTGCAGTTGGTGGTCACCACCGGCAAGCCATAGGTGTGGTGCCAAGCCCGCACCAAATGGTCAGAGGCCGCTTTGCTCGCGCTGTAAGGGCTGTTGGGTTCGTAGCGATGGTTTTCGGTAAAGGCCGGGTCCGCGTGCCCCAAAGACCCATAGACCTCATCGGTCGACACATGCAAAAAACGAAAAGCCTGCTGATCGGCTTGTGGCAACACACTCCAATAACCCCGCACCGACTCAAGCAAACTGAAGGTGCCCACGATGTTGGTTTCGATGAAATCACCGGGCCCGTGAATCGAACGGTCCACATGGCTTTCTGCGGCAAAGTTGACCACCGCCCGCGGCCGATGCTCGGCCAACAACTGCCGCACCAAATCGGCGTCACCAATGCCACCTTGAACCAACTGGTGCCTGGCATCGCCTTGCAAACTGGCCAATGTTTCGGGGTTGCCTGCGTAAGTGAGTTTGTCCAGGTTGACAACAGGCTCTGGGCTCTGGGCGAGCCAGTCCAGCACAAAATTGGCGCCGATGAAGCCGGCACCGCCGGTAACAAGTAAGGTCATGGTCGTATCAGGATGTGAGTCATTGCAATGGCCGCACACCCCAAAGAACGGAAGTCATGCGCTACAGGGTCTTGATTTTAGAACCATTGCGTGCACAGACAGTCCCTCTGGCGCTGAACATTCATGCTTACTTTTTGCGTGCAGGTTAAAGTGTTTGCTTCTGCAGGAAATTCGCCATGAACAAATCGTTCGACACCTCCAAAAATCCGACTTCTTCACCCCAGACCGACAGCCAAACCCCACCTGCCCAGCACATCTGGCTGGCAGGCCTGGGGGCCATGGCCAAAGCCCAAGAGCAAGGCACCAAAGCGATTGAGGCTCTGATCAACGATGGCCTGGCCTTTCAGCGCAAGAGCCAAGCCGAGGCGCAGCAGCGTTTGCACGAAGCCACCGAGCGGCTGACCCACATGGCCAGTGATTTGGGGCAGCAAAGTGTCGTGCGTGTCGACCGTCTGGAACACTTGTTTGAAGAACGTGTGGCCAAGGCGCTGCACCGGCTGGGCATGCCTTCCGTGAGCGAACTACAGTTGCTCCAGGCCCGTACGGACCAATTGCAAGAACAGCTGAACCACATGTTGCAGACCCACGGCACCGCTGCGCCCATGAACAAAGCTGTACTGGCGAAAAAACAAACCACAAAACCAGACTTGCCTGCGAGCGCCAAGACCAAACCGCAGCGTGCTGCTGTCAAAACTTCGCGCCGCGCTGCGGACTAACCCCCATCAGGGCGCGTCATGGCCAAAAAAGCCCCCCGTCGCACGGCCCTGCGCATCGCGGAGGTCACACTGGACTTGTTCAACCGTTACGGCGAGCCCAATGTCTCCACCACGGTAATTTCTGCCGAATTGAACATCAGCCCTGGCAACCTTTATTACCATTTCCCCTCCAAGGATGCTTTGGTCAATCATTTGTTTGACCAATACGAAACGGCAATGCTGGAACTGCTGGAAGCCGCTCCCGATGTTCACGACACCGAAGGGGCTTGGTTCTTTTTGCATTCTTTGTTTGAACAAATCTGGGCTTTTCGGTTTTTATACCGTGACTTGAACAACCTCTTGTCGGGCAACCGGCATCTTGAGACGCATTTTCATGAAGTGCTGGAGCGCAAAACCCACGCTTTGCGCTTGATGCTTGAATCGATGGCTGCAGCAGGCCTGATGCACATCGACCCCGATAGCATTGAAACCTTGTCGGCCAGCATGTCGGTCATGGTCACTTATTGGCTCAGCTTTGAATATGTTCGCAACCCCAGACAAGCCATGGAGCCGGCCAGTGCTGACCTGGCATTGACCCGGGGTGCACGCCATGTTTTGGCCTTGCTCACCCCTTACATGGCCAGCGCAGAGCTGCGCTCACACCTGCAAAGCTTGACAGCCGCCTACAGCTTGCCTGCGGCCTGAGGTCCCATGGACGGCCTGATATCAGGCAAAGCGCAAAGCGGCAATGGTCAGCAAACCATCAAAAATCAGGTTGTCCACCAACTCAAACTGGACCGACATGCTGGGGGCCATTTTCCAGCCTGCGCCGCCGGTCATGACGCACATGGGCTCTTGCCCGGTGCGGTCACGCAGGTGCTGCACCATGCGCTCACAAGCACCAGCGATGGCATAGGTGCCGCCACTGGTCAGGGCATCGCTGGTGTTGGTTGGAAAAGGGCGAACCTCTCCGGTGGGCACATGCAAACCGGCCGTTCCCGATTCCAGCGCCCGCAGCATGATGCCGTGGCCCGGCAAAATCAAGCCGCCTAAAAATTTTCCTTCTTCATCAATGGCCTCGACCGTCACGGCGGTGCCGACCATGACCACCACCAAGGGGCGCTGGGATCCTTTTTCCCACATGCGCTGACGGGCACCGATCATGGCCACCCAACGGTCAGACCCCAAGCGGGAGGGATGGTCGTAGCCATTGGTCAATCCCGCTTCGTGCAGACCTGGAACCACCCATTGGGGCGTGAAATCCCACAAATCCATTTGTTCTTGAACACGGCGCTTGATCGCATCACCGGCCACTACACAGCCCAGCATCTGGTCTGGCTCGGGCAGTTGAGCCCATGGCCCCTCGGACAAGCGGTCGATGTTTTCCAGAAATTCGGCACCGTGTGCCAGCAAGCTGGCCTGCGGATGGGGTCGGTCATACAACGCCCATTTCAAGCGGGTGTTGCCAACATCAAGGGCTAAAAATGTCATGCTTCGATGATAATGAATTTCACCGGTGCCCAAGCATGGCGTCAGTGCCCCTGGCCTGCGTTTTGCGCTTTGCGGATGGCATCCTGTGCGTCACGGTCTGATTTGGAAGGGGCCTCCGACGAGGTGTCCACCTGCAACAACAGTCCCAACAGCTTGGCACCGTGTTCAACCGCAATCGAGGCGTATTTGATGTCGCCCTGAACCAAGGCACTGGACATCAACTCTACACGCTCGTAAGCATGGATGTTGCCAGCGACTTTGCCCGCCACAATGATCCGACTGGCCATGACATCGCCCAAAACTTCCCCCATGGGCCCGATCACCACCGAGATGGCCGAGTCTTTGGGGGCTTCGATGTTGCCAACGACTTTGCCATCGATGCGAACGCTTTCTTGCAGTCTCAAACAACCATGTATTTCTGCGTGGCGTCCGATCAGGGTGTCAAACTTTTCCTGACTCATGACCAATGGCCTGTTGTTGGTCTTTTTATTTCCAAACATGTTTTCTCCTTGAATTTCAAAATTTCATTGAACTGAATTGCGCGACCAGGCGGCCAAGGCTTTGGCGGGATGCATGGGCTGACCATGGAACAAGACCTCGTAATGCAAATGCGGTCCAGTGGACCGACCGGTATTGCCCAAGGTTCCCAATGTCGCTTCACGGCGCAGGAATTGACCCGGCTTGACAAAGATGGTTTTCAAATGAGCATAGCGCGTGACAAAGCCATCTTGATGACTCAACTCCACCATATTGCCGTAAGCCCCCGAAAATTCAGCTTTCAAGACTTGACCCGGGGCAGTGGCCAATACAGGCGTGCCAATGGGGGCCACAAAATCAATGCCCTCGTGCATGCTGGGCAAGTGGGTCATGGGGTCCGCACGCACCCCAAATGAACTGGTCAACAAAAAGTCACCCGACAAGGGCAAGTGGCTAGGGACCAAGTCCAGACGATCAAGGTCTTTTTGCCAATTCGCCTGCATGTCATTCAAGATTTTTTCGTATTGAACGAGCAGCTCAGCGGTGGTATCCAATTGCTGGTTCAGTAAATTGTTAGACCCTCTCCAAACGGGCAACAAATTCAATGGCCCCCCTCTTCCCCAAGAGTTGTTGCTCTTGGGCGCACCGGACACAGGCAAGAGTTTCTCGACACCCAATCGACCCAGTACATCGTTTTTGATGCGTTCCATTTCACCCAGTTGTTGGGTAATCAAGCCCAGCTGCTGGTTCAAAGTGTCCAATTTGGCCCGGTAATGGGCTTCTGTTTTCAATTGCTCGGTTTGACTGGTCACACCACCCATGCGCTGGGCCAATTCGGGGGCGTACTCGATCGCCACCCTCAGACCGACCAAGTTAAAAACGAAGCCCAGAATCAGCAAAAAACCAGACACAGCAAACAAGGCCATCAACACTTTGCGTGCCGTGATCGAAAAGGTGACCACTTGGGCCGCAGGGCCAGCTACCCAAATCAATTGCATAAGAACTCCAAGGTCTGTAATGCAGACAAAAAGTTCTTCAAATTAGATCATAAAATATTCAAAATATAACCATTATTGAATAATATTTAATTATTGAATTTAACGATAAACGAATATTGAGGTTCAAAAAGAACAGTTCAAACAATTAACCACCAAGCCAACAAACCCCTCTGAGGCCCTGCTGCCTCGATCCCCTCAAACTGGCAAAGCGATGGTCTTGTGAAATCGTCAAATGAAAGGTCTGGCAACGGGCATCACCGACTCATAAGCCCGTGCAGCACGGAGCACCAAGGCATCGCCAAACATCGGACCCACGATCTGCAAGCCCATGGGCAAACCACTTTGGGTCAAGCCACATGGCACGGTGATGGCGGGTTGCTGGGTCAGGTTGAAGGGGTAGCTGAAGGGTGTCCAACCCAACATGGACACCGGGTTCATGGCCACCGTGCCGGCTGCACGCGCCTCAAAGGCCGGGATGGACACGGCAGGCGTGACCAGCAGGTCATAGCGCTGCATGAACTGGCGCATGTGCGAGCCCAACACGCCACGGCGTTGGTTGAGTTGTTGGATTTGCAAAGCGCTCAGTTGCGCACCCAGCTCGGCCTCTGTTTGGAAATCGGGGTCGGCCACGGCCTGTTGCTCCGCGCTCAAGCCCTTCCACACGGTGTAAGCCCCCAAAAACCACAGACCCGTGGTGATCTCGAGCGGGTCCTCGAAGCCGGGGTCAATCTGCTCCACATGCGCGCCCAGGGCTTGCAGTTGCTGCACGGCGGCATGGACTGCAGCGGCGATTTCGGGGTGCACATTTTGCGCATAACCCAAGGTGGGTGAATAGGCGATCCGCAGACCACGGATACCGTCTTCCAGACCCACGGTGTAGTCGCTGGTGTCAGGGGGCAGGGATGTCCAGTCGCGGGCATCGGGTTGCTTGAGCACGTTGGTCATCAAGGCCGCGTCGCGCACGCTCATGGTGTGCGGGCCCAAGTGGGCCACCGAGCCAAACGGTGACAAGGGGTAGGCGGGCACGCGGCCAAAGCTGGGTTTCAAGCCCACATTGCCGCAAAAGGCCGCCGGAATCCGCACGCTGCCCGCACCATCGGTGCCCACACCAATGGGCCCCAAGCCTGCCGCCACGGCAGCAGCCGTGCCGCCCGATGAGCCGCCAGGGGTGTGGTTCAGGTTCCAGGGGTTGCGCGTGATGCCGGTAGCGGG
>CAITSG010000473.1 GCA_903894995.1 uncultured Burkholderiales bacterium | reverse complement strand
TAATCTAAAATGTGAAACAAATGCGTACGATACCCGAAACAGTCTACTTTAGAACGAAAAGCACTCTTTCACCTGAGACGCTTGCTCAACAAATTCTTTCGGCTTAAGTTTATTTGAGCGTGGTTTTAATATGCTGGTGCTTGGAGAGTCTGGAAGCGGCAGAAAGTCGCTGACTTTAAAGGCTATCCAAGCGGCTTCTAGTCATCGTGCCAAACCCCATGACCTAGTTCTGCTTTATCACTTTGATGCCCCAGAAAAACCACTTCCGCTCTATTTAAATGCGGGGCATGGCGTGCGTTTGCGTCATGAGATGGATGTCTTCATTCGTCAAATGATGAAAAGCATCCCTGCGATGATTGCGCAGACGGCAGGCAAAGATAAGGCCAAATCAGAAAAAGAACCCCAAGTAGAGAGCGAAGACAAAAAACCTGCCGAGGAATTGAAATTATCTCTTGAGGCCTTCTTTGCTCAGCAGTTTGAGCGATTGATGGTGATTGTGAAGGGAGATGCCAGCCCCCTTGCGATGGCTGAGCTAGTTAAATTTGATCTTTACCTTGCGGCGTTGATGCGTGATGTTTGTGAGAATATTGAAATATTTCATCAAGGACCTGGCAACGACAACGAGGGCTTGCTGGAAGGATTCTTAGGCCGCTTTCGGGTCAATGTAATGGTGGATAACACGGCCTACCTGAATGATGTAAATCTAGGTTCGCCAATCATTTTTGATGAGGATCCGACGTTCAGTTCCCTGTTTGGAGGACTTGAAACTGCAGACAGTAGCAGTAATGCCGCTGACTTTATGCGCCTTCGTGCAGGCAACTTGCTCCGCGCGCATGGCGGCACGCTGATGCTTTATTTGCGCGACATCAATGCCGATCAGCAGTCGGGTAGCCAGATTTTAGAAAAACTGCATCGTTTCCTTAGGAACGGGACGATCCAGATTGAAGAGGCCAGTGGGGCAACTGGGCAAAACGCTGGGGTGCATTTTGCACCTGAGGCGCTATCTGCTGATGTGAAGTTAGTATTGATTGCCACGCGTGAAGAGTATTACGAATTGCAAGATGAGCTGCCAGAATTTGCACGCTACTTCCAAATTAAAGTCGACTTTGTGGAGAGTATGCCCGCGAACGCTGAGGCCTACACATCGCTTGCAGGTTTGATTGCCAATTTTTGTCACCAACATGCATTGAAGCCCTTTGATGCCGAGGCGGTCGTGAAGCTGGTTCGTTTTATGCACCGCACCATTGATGACCAATCGAGGATTGGTACACGCTTTTCCTTGTTAGAGCGGTTGGTATTTGAAAGTGCGGTGATGGCCAATTTAACGTCGTCCGAAATTGTGTCGGCGCGTGATGTGCAGGCGGCTTTGGATGCGCGCAAAAAACGACATAATAGTCCTGAACGTCAATTGCGGGAGTCGATGATTGACGGTGAGGTCATGATCAATGTGACGGGTGAGCAGGTTGGACAAATTAACGGCCTCACCCACATTGATTTGGGGGACATGAGTTTTGGTTCCCCTGTGCGCATTTCGGCACGATGCTACGCCGGGGCTGAGGGCGTGATTAACATTGACCGTGAGGTGGCGATGACCGGCCCAAACCATGACAAGGGCTTGATGATTTTGCGCAGCTGGTTATCGGCGAGCTTTAGTAGTCTCACGCCCTTATCGCTTACGGCGTCATTGGTGTTTGAGCAGGAGTACTATGGCGTAGAAGGGGATTCGGCTTCCTGTGCTGAGCTCTATGCGCTACTTTCAGCCCTTTCAGGCGTGCCAATTAAACAGGGGCTTGCCGTGACCGGTG
>CAITSG010000472.1 GCA_903894995.1 uncultured Burkholderiales bacterium | reverse complement strand
TCTACGAAACGGGTGCGCACCACGGCAAGCGCGTGCAGGCCCTAGGCGGTGCCAAAAACCACCTGGTGGTCATGCCCGATGCCGACATCGACCAGACCGTGGACGCACTGATCGGCGCAGGCTACGGCTCGGCGGGCGAGCGCTGCATGGCCATTTCGGTCGCCGTGCTGGTGGGCGATGTGGCCGAGAAAATCTTGCCCAAGCTGATCGAGCGCACCAAAGCCCTGCAAGTGCTCAACGGTGAAAACCTGGCCGCTGAGATGGGCCCCATCGTGACCGACGCGGCGCGTCAGCGCATCAAGGGTTACATCGACGCAGGTGTGGCTGAAGGTGCCCAACTGCTGGTGGACGGCCGCGAGTTTGACGGCGCTAAGGCCGGTGCGGGTTGCGACAACGGTTTCTGGCTGGGCGGCACCTTGTTTGACAACGTGACCACCGACATGAAGATCTACAAAGAAGAAATCTTTGGCCCGGTGCTGTCGTGCGTGCGCGTGCCCGACTTTGGCACCGCGGTGCAAATCATCAACGACCACGAGTTCGGCAACGGTGTGAGCTGCTTCACCCGTGACGGCAACGTGGCACGCGAGTTCTCACGTCGCATCCAGGTGGGCATGGTCGGCATCAACGTGCCGATCCCGGTGCCCATGGCTTGGCACGGCTTTGGAGGCTGGAAGCGTTCACTGTTTGGTGACCTGCACGCCTACGGCGAAGAGGGTGTGCGTTTCTACACCAAGCAAAAGTCCATCATGCAGCGCTGGCCCGAGAGCATTGGCAAGGGTGCTGAATTTGTGATGCCAACCGCCAAATAATCGAAGGCTCAGGCTCAGACCCAGAACGGGTCGAGCCGGCGAGTGAAGGCCGGCAGGTCTTCAAAATAGGGGAGCGCGCCGCCCTCTATGGCGTGGAACTGCCAGTTGCTGCGGTCGGCCACCGTCGTCCGGCCCTGGTAGTCGGTGAAGTCGCCGCGCGTGGCCATCGACACCCAAACCGGACCAGTCATGGCCTCATACAGGCTGTTAATGTCGGCGCTGAACATTTGGGCTGACACAAAATACAGGGGTGCGAACCGGGCTCCGGGCTGCCGCGTGGTCAGCTGGTCGTAGCGCCACAAGGCTTCGTCAATCGCGTCAGAACCCCAAGTTCGCACCAGAAAATAACGGATCACGGCCGGCAAGGTCAGCGTGCGGTACACGCCCTCGGACCAGCGAGGCCAACGAAATAGCCGGAGCAGCCACGATGGACCAATGACCGAACCCGCTGGCCCATAACGGCGCTTATTACCACTGAACCCGGTGGGGCTGACCATGGCCAGGCGTCGGATCAGCTGCGGCGTCTCACCACTGACGCGGGCCGCAAATTCGCATGACAGGGACACCGCCACCACATCGGCGGCGACACCCCCCGACTCAGCCTGAATGGCCCTTAAGGCCAACTGAAGGGCATCGGTCATCAGGCGCACGGTGTAGGGCCGGTCACTGCGGTCCGAAAAACCAAAACCCGGCAATTCCAGCGCATACACGACCCGCTGCTGACGGTAGTGGGCAAACAGGGGCGCCATTTCGGCCGCCGATGCGGACGCATTGACGCTGTGCAGCAAGAGCAAAGGTGGCAAGGACGCGCGCCTGTCTGCGCTCTCGAGGGCATCGTCAGGCCCGGCTCGGTACAGGCTGAGCGAGCCACACGTCGTGGCCAGGTCACGGCGTTCGGCCGGTAGGGCCAGTGGCAGCAGCGGTGCTGGCGGTAAGGTGGAGGACATGCCCCATATTAAGGGCAATTGGGGCCACTCGCTCTGACCCGAGTGGGGGAGGGATTTCCCCCGAATCGGGAAATCCCTGAGTACAAATGCCCTTCAAGTCATTTACATTTCATCCACTCGATGCAAAGCAGTACCTGCATACCGAGGGCCGAGGAGACATACAAGCCTAAGAACTCGAACAGCATCGAACATCCGATCGAGGTGTGATTTTCCTAAGCGTCGCGCAAGCGGCGCTTTTTTTTGCCCCTCTTTGCGCAACAGCGGGACAGGCGCCGGACCCACTGGGTGCCACAATCGACTCGATGGAATTACTGATTGTTTCGCTGGCCTCGCTGCTGGCTGGCTTGATCGACGCGATCGTCGGTGGCGGTGGCCTGATCTTGATACCTGCGCTGTTTGCCACCTTCCCCGGCGCTGCACCCGCCACTTTGTTTGGTACCAACAAAAGCGCCTCGATCTGGGGCACCGCTTTTGCCACCGTGCAATACAGCCGCAAAGTGGTGATACCTTGGCGTTCGCTGATGCCGGCAGCGGGTGCGGGTTTGGTCGGGTCTTTGGCTGGTGCCTGGGTGGTGACGCATGTGGACCCCACCCTGTTTAGAAAAGCCCTGCCGGTGATGCTGACGGTGTTGCTGATCTACACCATGGCCAAAAAAGACTTGGGCCGCAGCCATGCACCCCGTTTTGCAGGTGGCCAAGAGGCTTGGATGGCCGCAGGCATTGGCTTGGTGATCGGGTTTTACGACGGCTTTTTTGGGCCGGGCACGGGCAGCTTTTTGGTGTTTGCCTATGTCCGCTTGATGGGCTATGACTTTTTGAACGCTTCGGCCTCGGCCAAGCTGATCAATGTGGCTACCAATTTTTCGGCACTGGTGTTGTTTGCGATTCAGGGGCATGTGTGGTGGCACCTGGCTTTGGCCATGGCGATCTCCAACATTGTGGGCAGCTTGGTGGGCACCCGATTGGCCCTGAAACACGGTTCCAGCTTTGTGCGCCACGTGTTCATTGTGGTGGTGCTGGCCCTGATCTGCAAAACCGCCTACGACACTTGGCTGCGCTAGCCCTTCACCGCATACGCCACTTGATTTGCCCCGCGTACTGCGCCAGCGCCACGCCCAACAAGGTGACGCCCGCCCCGGCCATCTTGATCCAGCTGTAATGCTCGCCCGACAAAGCCCAAGCAAACAAGCCCGCCATGGGGGGCATCAAATACATCAAAGGGGCGGTGCGCGCCACGCCGCGCACGGTGTTGATCCAGCCCCAAGCCAACCAACCAATGAAGGCCGACACCAAAATGGACCAAAACAAACCCACCCAAGCCCAAAAGTCGAGCACCGACCAATTGGCAGCCATGCCGGCGGGCACCGACAAAAGCATCACGGGCAAACCACCCAGCAAGGTGGCGTAGCCCATGGTCAAGACCGGCCCGTGTTTTTCCATCACGGGTTTGACGGCCACGGTGTAATAAGAAAAGAAAGCGGCGGCCGCCAACAAAACCAAATCACCCCCGCCTGCCCGCCAATTGCCGCCCAGCAACTTGTCGGACAGGAACATCAAGACCCCGCCAAAAGCCAAGGCCACACCCGACATTTGCGCTGCGGTGAGGCGTTCAAGGCCCTGGTAGCGCAGGATCAACAAGGTCAAGATGGGCCCACACGCCAAGATCACCGAACTGGAAAACGCGGTGGACCAATGGATGCCGTAAGTGACCAAGCCCACATGCACGGAGTGGCCAAGGAAACCCAGCCAGGCCATCTGCATCCAGTCCTTGCGGGGCAAAGGGGGCAGCCAACGACCAAAACGCCAACGCATCAGCAGCAGCGCGCAGGTGGGCATGATGAGGTATCGCGCCCACAAAAACCCCCCCGGTGTGATCAGGTCAAACAGGTACTTTTGCAGGGTAAAGTTGCCCCCCCAGATGACCACCAGCACGAGGGCCACAAGCAAGGCACGTCGGTCGTGGCGGGGTAAGTGAGTCGGGTGGGGCATACAAGGATTGTGGTGCCAGCAGGAAGCAACCCGTGTCTCGCTCGCAGCAAGGAGGCCACAGGGTCACCGCAAAGTGCCCTTGGGCGGGGTCATGTCTTGAACCTAGACAAACAAACGCCTGGCCAACAAGCTGTGTTGGCCAGGCGCTTACATCACTTCTTGCGTGCAGCAACAGCGGCTTCGGCTTCTTTCACCAAGGCAGGGCCCACGGTGTTTTTCCACTTCTCGTACACCGGGCGGGTGATTTTGACGAAGGCTTCGCGCTCGTCGGCGGAGAGCGATGTCACCGTCACGCCCATGGCGGCGATGTCCTTGAGCACAGGCTTGTCGGCTTCGACCAGGCCTTTGCGGGCAATGGCGATTTCGGCTTTGCCCGCGTCAACAGCCGCCTGGCGCACGATGGCCTGGTCAGCGGGTGTCCATGAGGCCCAGATGTCCTTGTTGACCACAAAGATCAGCGGGTCGGCCACATAGCCCCAGGTGGTCACGAATTTCTGACCCACGGTGTGCATTTTCAGCACGGTGAACAAGAACAGCGGGTTTTCCTGACCATCTACCGCGCCGCTGGACAGCGCAGGCTGCGCATCGGCCCAGCTCATTTGCGTGGGGTTGGCGCCCATGGCCGAGAACATGTCCGAATAAATGGGCGAGCCCACCACGCGAATTTTCATGCCCTTCAAGTCGGCAGGCGACTTGATGGCGCGCTTGGAGTTGGTCAATTCCCGGAAGCCGTTTTCACCCCAAGCCAAAGGCACCACGCCCGACTTGTCCAGGGTCTGGAAAATCTTGGTGCCCACGCTGCCTTGCGTCAGCGCGTCAATGGCCGCGTAGTCGGGCATCAAAAAGGGCAGCGAAAAGAGGTTCAGTTCTTTGACTTGGGGCGACCAGTTGATGGTCGAGCCCACAGCCATGTCGATCACGCCTTGGCGCAATGCGCTGAATTCGCGGGTCTGATCGCCCTGGATCAGCGACACGCCGGGGTAAAGCTTGATGTTGATGCGACCCTGGGTGCGCTCCCTGACCGTGTCGGCCCACATCTTGCCAGCCTGACCCCAAGGTGTGGGCGGTCCCAACACCAGCGACATGCGGTACTCGGCTTTGTAATCAGCAGCCACCGCCGGAGCAGTGAAGGCACCCAAACCAGCGGCTACAGCCAGCAGGCTGAGCAAATGACGACGAAGTTTCATGGTTGTCTCCTTGTTGAAAAAATGAACATCAATAACCCAAATAACGCGGCAGCCACAGGGCCAGTTCGGGCCAAGCAATCACCGCCAGCATGACCAAGAACATCGAAAACAGCATCCAGCCGACCCAGCGCACGGTTTCTTCCATGCGCACACCAGCGATGCGGCAAGACACCATCAGGTTCACGGCCAACGGCGGGGTGAACTGGCCCAGCGCCACTTTGAGCGTGAGGATCACGCCAAACCAAACCGGGTCCCATTTGTAGAACTGCACGATGGGCCACAAGAGCGGCACAAAAATCAGGAAGATCGACACGCCGTCAAGGAACATGCCCACCGTGATCAGCATCAAGATGAGCAGCGCCAGCACGCCGTATTCGCCCAGGCCCGAGTTGACGATGGCCTTCGTCACCGGGTCGATCACCCCCAGTGTGGACAACGAAAAGGCAAAAATGCCTGCCAATGACACCACCAGCAAGATCACAGCCGACAACTCGCCCGACTCGCGCAGGATGACAAACAGGTCGCGCACCTTGATCGTGCGGTAAATCACCATGCCCACAAACAAGCCATAGAACACCGCGACCACCGCCGCCTCGGTGGGCGTGAACCAGCCAGCACGCATGCCGCCCAAAATCAAGACCGGCGCGGCCAAGCCCCAAACGGCTTCCACAAAGCTTTTCCACAATTCGGGGCGCGGCAAGCTCGCCTCCAGCGCGCCCATCTCGTGCTTGCGGGCCATCCACACGGTGGGCACGATCAAGGCCAGACCCGCCAGAATGCCCGGAATCATGCCCGCCGCAAAAAGCGCAGGCACCGATGCCCCAGGCACCAGCACCGAATACACAATGAAGGCCACCGAAGGCGGAATCAAAATGTCTGTGGCCGCTGCCGCGCCGACCACGCTGGCCGAAAACGAAGCGGGGTAACCGGCCCGCGACATGGCCGCGATCATGACCGCACCTACGGCAGCTGCATTGGCTGGGCCCGAACCCGATATACCGCCCAAAAACATGGCCACCACAATCGCCACCAAGGGCAGCATACCGGGACCACGGCCCACAATGGCGACTGCAAAGTTGACCAGCCGCAGCGCCACACCCGATCGGTCAAAGATGGAGCCCACCAGCACGAACATGGGAATGGCCAGCAGCGGGTACTTGCCCAGACCCGCGTAAAAGTTTTGCGGCACGGCCAACAGGCCAAACCACTGCGCGTCCGAGTTGGCCAAGGCAATGCACGCGGCCCCTGCCAAACCCAAAGCGGCACCAATGGGCACGCCCATCAGCATCATGACCACAAAGGCCACAAACAGGAGGGTGGGGATCATGGCCGACGCCCCCGGCGGATGAACAAGCCCAGCGCACGCCCGGCAATGGCCACCGACAAGACCGGCAGCCAGATGGTGTACCACCACTGCGGCACGCCAATGCCCGGTGAGGTTTCGCCAAAGCGGAAATCGTCCCAGACCACGCGCACGCTGAGCACCGCGATCAGCGCAAACAGAACAAACACCATCAACGCACCAAAGCGGGCCAGCGCCCGCTGGCGCTTTTCTGAGCCGCTGTCGGCAAAGTATTCGATGCGGATTTGCCGGTTGCGAGCCACCGATGCCGAGCCGGCTACCAGCGCCAGCACGATCATCAAGAACACCGAAAACTCTTCCGTCCAGGCAAAGGACTGGTCGGTGAAATAGCGCACCAGCACGTTGGCAAAGGTGATGAGCGACAACAGGCCCATCACGATCACCGTGAGCCAATCCTCGATTTTCAGAGGAATGACGGTTTCTTCATCGGTTTCAGCAGTGGCCACTTTGGCGGGGGCTTGCTCGTGCAAATGGGTCATAGATCTCAAACCAAATTAAAATTCACTTTACCATGGCGTTCTTGGCCACAAGCCTTGCGAACAGGCCACAAAGCGCACCGGAGACACAGGGATTACCCCAGGAAAAAGCCCGCAGCGTGCAGGTGCCAGCTGATTGGAAACAAGGGGGGCAACATCCTCAACGTGTGACGGGCTTGAGGCAATCCAGCGCCGCGGACACGATCTGTTCCGCCGACACGCGGGCGACCGCTTCCAACACGGGGGCATAACCCACCGGGATGCGCGGTGCGCCCAAGCGTTTGACGCGCACACCCAAGGTTTCTGCCACGGTAGCAGCGATTTCAGCGCCAAAGCCTGCGGCCTGGATGGCCTCGTGCACCACCAACAAATGCCCTGTTTTGGCCGCAGACTTGATCACCGTTTCCCGGTCCCAGGGCCACAGGGTGCGCAAATCGATCAGCTCAACCTGAACACCCAAAGCCGCCAGTTGATCGCAAGCCGTTTGGCACACCTGCACCTGACGGCTCCAGCTGACCATCGTCAGGTGGTCACCCGGACGCAGCACAGCCGCTTTACCCAAGGGCACCTGGACGTTTTCGTCCACCGGCCCTTCCAGGCCCCAGAGCGTCTTGTGTTCCATGTAGACCACAGGGTCGCCGCACTGCATGGCCGCGCGCAGCAAAGAATAGTTGTCTTGCACCGAGCCCGGGCACACCACCACCAAGCCGGGCATGTGGGCAAACCAGGCTTCGAGGGACTGCGAATGCTGCGCCGCCGAGGCATCCCAGATGCCAATGGGCATACGGGCCACCAAGGGCACACGGCCCTGGCCGCCAAACATGTAGCGGTTTTTGGCGGCCTGGTTGATGATTTCGTCCATGCCGCACAGGGCAAAGTCGACCACGCGCATCTCCACCACCGGGCGCATGCCCGCCAGCGCCATGCCCACGCCACCGCCCATGATGGCCGCTTCACTGATCGGGGTGTCGATGATGCGGTGCGTGCCAAAGGTCTGTTGCAAACCTTTGTACTGGCCAAAGATGCCGCCCCGCCCCACGTCTTCGCCCATGACCACCACGCGCTCGTCGGCTTCCATTTCGCGCTGCACGGCCAGCACGGCGGCCTGGCTGTAACTCATCGTGTTCAAAACCATTGACCTTCTCCTGTGGTCTGGATGTCGGTGTAAGCGGCGGACACATCGGGCCAGGGCGCTTGGTCCGCGGCCTGCATGGCCGCTTGCACTTCGGCTTGGGCTTGCTGGTCCATCTGGTCGCACGCGGCATCGGTGCTGCCCAGCGCCAGCAGCGCGCGGCGGGCGTTCTGGATGGGGTCGTTTTTCAGGGCTTCTTCGACTTCCCGGGGGTCGCGGTAAGCAGCCAGGTCCACCGACACATGGCCTTTGACGCGGTAAGTGCTGGCATGCAAAAGCCGGGGCCCTTGGCCTGCGCGAATGGCCTGCACCAGCTCGGCGGCTTTTTCGTAAACGGCCCACACATCGTTGCCGTCGACCGGGTGCGCTGCGATGCCCAGGCTTTCGCTGCGCGCTGAAGCGCCGGGGCCGGCGATCATGGGGCCGCTGGCGGTGGTGGCGCTCCAGCGGTTGTCTTCACACACAAAGAGCACCGGCAAGCGGTGCACCTGCGCCCAGTTAAGGGCTTCCAGAAACGGCCCCCGGTTGGTGGCACCGTCGCCAAAAAAACACACGGTGATGTCGCTGCGCTTTTGCAATTTTTGCGCGTGCGCGGCACCCACGGCAATGGGCAAGCCCGCCGCCACCACGCCGTTGGCCCCCAACATGCCGACCGAAAAATCGGCGATGTGCATGGAGCCGCCTTTGCCGCCGTTAAACCCAGTGGCTTTGCCGTACAGCTCGCACATCATGCGGCTGAGGTCCGCCCCCTTGGCCAGGGTGTGGCCGTGGCCACGGTGGGTGGAGGTCAGGTAGTCGCGCGGGGTGAGGTGGGCGCATACGCCGGCAGCAACGCCTTCTTGCCCGGTGGACAGGTGCAAAGGGCCGCGCACCTTGGCGCTGCCGTCGGCGGTTTTGTTGTAGGCGCTGACGCCCCCCTGGCTCAGGATTTCTGCGGCATTTTCAAACGCCCGGATGCGGGCCATGCACAGGTACAAAGCGGCCAAAGTCGCTTGGGAGGAAGGATTGGGCAATCGAAGTCTCCTGTCGTGAGGACGCCCTGGTAAGCAGCTTCTCCCAAGGCTTTGCCACTCTAATGGCATTCAAGCTCTGCGCGTGCACGCAGGTGACAGGACCTGTTGGGCTTTTAGGTGGCGTTTTAGACCACCACCACGGGCACGCGTGCGGCCAACGCACACATCAACTCATACCCCACGGTGCCCGCCGCCTGCGCCACCTCGTCGATGCTGAGCACCGCGCCCTGGGACGACTGCCCCCACAGCGTGACGGTAGTGCCCACATCCGCTTGCGGGAAGGGTCCCAAGTCCACCGTCAGCATGTCCATGCTCACGCGGCCCACCGTGCGGCCCCGTGCGCCATCCACCAGCACCGGCGTGCCGGTGGGACAGATGCGCGGGTATCCGTCCGCATAGCCGCAAGCCACCACGCCGATGCGCATGGGGCCATCGGCCACAAAGCTGGAGCCATAACCCACGCTGTCTCCGGCTTGCAGTTGCTGCACCGCGATGATGCGGGCGTTCAGGCTCATGGCTGGCAACAAATTCCAGTGCGCGGCGCTGTGCTCGGGAAAGTCGGGCGAGCTGCCATAAACCGCGATGCCCGGGCGAATCCAGTCGGCCTTCACGGCCAAATCTTGCGCGTGGCGCAAGCTGGCAGCGCTGTTGCTCAGCGTGCGCTCACCGGGCAGGTCGCGGGTGGCTTCTTCAAAGCGGGCCACCTGCTCGGCGATGCCTTTGGGGCCATCGGCATCGCTGAAATGGGTCATGAGCGAGATTTCGTCCACCTGCGGCAAGGCGTTCAGCCGTGTCCAGACCGAGCGAAAGCGCTGCGGCGCAAAGCCCAACCGGTTCATGCCCGAGTTCATCTTGAGGAAGACCCGGTGCGGCTCGTTCGTTTTGTGCAGCGCCAGCATGTCGATCTGTTCGTCGCAATGCACGGTGTGCCACAGGTTCAGGCGCGAGCACAGCTCCAAGTCACGCGCCTCAAAAGCGCCTTCGAGCAGCAAGATCGGGCCGCGCCAGCCCAAAGCCCGCACGCGTTCGGCTTCCGTCAAATCGAGCAATGCAAAGCCATCGGCACCGCGCAAGCCCTCAAACACCCGCTCAATGCCATGACCGTAGGCATTGGCCTTGACCACCGCCCACACTTGGGCATCGGGCGCGGCTTGGCGAGCCAGCGCCAAATTGTGGCGCAAAGCAGCGGTGTGGATGGTGGCTTGAATGGGGCGGGGCATGGGCGATACATGAAAAGAGCCGATGAAGTATGCCAGCTTCATCGGCCCTTGGAACCTCAGCGCCCGAGCAGGCGCTGGCCGGTGGAAGGTCAGCGTGCCTTCAAAAACTCGCCCACTTCCAGCAAGACCAACTCGTTGTCATCGGCCTTGTTCGGGTCGCGGCTGCTGGAGAACGGCAGGTTGTTGTCGTTGCCCACCACAATGTGCGTCGCGTCCACCACGTCCACGTTTTCAATGGTGAAGAAGGGGAAGCTCAAAGCGCCATTGACCAGCGGCTTGCGGGCCAGCTTGTTCGGGTCTTGCATGTTCATCAGGTCGATGTAGCCGATCTTGCGCAGCGGGCCACCCACGTTGGCTTCGGTCATCTCGACCTTGTACACGCGCTTGAACTTGGGCATGTCGTGGAAGCAGTCGGTGCGCTTGACGCCTTCTGGGCAGGCCTTGTCAGGGGTGCCTTCGCCGTTGTCGCGCTCGATGATCAGGCCGGTGGTCTCGTCGATCATGTTGAAGTCACCGATGGCGTGGTGGTTGCCTTCCATCACGTACTTCCAGTGGCGGCCGGTCCATTTTTCGGCTTTCACATCAAATTCCAGCACGCGCAAGTACTGTTTGCCGTCGAGCATTTCCGGGGCTTTGGTGGCTTCGTCCCACAAAGCGCCTTCCAGCAGGGCATAGAGCTTGCTGCCGTCTTTGGACGCGGCCATGCCTTCATAGCCCTTTGAGCGACGTGACTGGAAACGCACCAACTGGTCTGGTGAGCCGGGGGTGATGACCGCAGGGTGATCGGGCGAACGCACGACTTTGCCGTCGACTTGGGTCTCGAACACCGCCTGCACTTTGCCCTTCATGTCGGCCTTGACCAGGAAGGGGCCAAATTCGTCGCCGATCCAGATCGAGCCGCCCGCGAGCTGGAAGCTTTCGGTATCAAAGTCCGAGCCGGTCAGGTAACGCTGCTTGGTGCCCTCGTGAACGATGCGAAACGGCACCTTTTTGTCCGGGTCGTGCAAAAACACCGTGTTCACGCGTTTGAATTCGCCCTTTTTGAAATCCACTTTGTAATGGTTCAGGTGCAGCATGAAATCAGGCGAATTGGCTTTGGAGCCTGCGCCGTTGTCGGTCAAGATCCAGAAGCTGCCGTCGGCCATGCGCTTGATGCCCGAGTGGCCTTGCACAGGCTGACCCTTGAAGGGCAAGAACACGCCCGTAGGGCGGCCGGCTGACTGGCCTTCAACGCTGCCGATTTTTTCGACACGCTGACCGGTGGTGAATTTGCCGCTGACCTGCAAATCGGCCGGGGCGTCTTTGGGCGCAGGGATCAGGGTCAGGGCAGGCAGCACGGCGTGGCCGGCCAAAGTGGCGGGAAATGCCATTTGAGCTGCCGATTGAACAGACCAAGCTGAGGCCGTGACCCAGATCAATGCAGATACAAGCTTCTTGGTACGCAGATGAGAGATGGTTTTCAAAGTTAACTCCATTTTGGAAAGAAGGTTTTTTGACTTTAAAAACCAGCCATGTCATACCCATGAAGGCACCATGACCAAAACAAGTCACTCCAACAAGCACTTAACTCAGCAAAACCAGCCTCAAGATGCCCAAATGACCGAAATCACACAACCTTTCCCCCGTCCGGCAGGGGCTTGTAAATGATTTACACTGATTTGCTGCCTGTTAACCCCGCGCCATCTGCCTGAACTGTTCAGACGCTGCCAGAACCTTGACATCCATGGAAGTTTTTCAGTTTTTGATGCCCATCTTCACCGAATACAGCTATTTGGCTGTGTTCGTGATGCTTTTGATCTGCGGCTTTGGCGTTCCCGTTCCTGAAGATGTGACCCTGGTCACGGGTGGCGTGATTGCAGGTTTGGGCCACGCCGATGTGAATACCATGTTCGCGGTGGGCATGGCGGGCGTCATGGTTGGTGACGGTCTGATGTTCACTCTGGGCCGACTGTATGGTGAGCGCATTTCCAAATTGCCCGGTTTTCGCAAAATCCTGACACCCCAGCGCTTTGCCAGCGCACAAGACGCTTTTGAAAAATACGGCAAATGGGTCATGTTCGTGGCCCGCTTTTTGCCTGGTTTGCGCACCCCTGTGTTTTTCTCGGCCGGCATGAGCCGCCGCGTGAGCTTTGGCACTTGGTTTTTCATGGACGGCTTTGCCGCACTGATCAGCGTGCCAATTTGGGTGTACCTGGGTTACTTTGGCGCGCAAAACTGGGACTGGATGTTTAACGTGCTGCGCCAGTTTCAGCACGGTATTTTTGCTTTGTTGGGCATCGGCATTGTCTGGCTGGGCTGGCGCTGGTGGCGCAAGCGCCAAGCCACTGCAGCCGCCAAAGCCTCCGGCGACGCCTCTTAAGCCGCCCACGCATGGGCCACAACTCCCCCAAAAGCCTGGCGGTTGCCGGGCTCCTGTTCAACGCCTTTGTCTGGGGCGTGTGCTGGTGGCCCTTCAAACAACTTGAATCCCAAGGCCTGCACCCGCTGTGGGCCACAGCGCTGGTCTATGCCTTTGTCTTCGTGTCCATCGCCTTGTGGCTGTGGCGCAGCGGGCAAC
>CAITSG010000471.1 GCA_903894995.1 uncultured Burkholderiales bacterium | reverse complement strand
GACGCCCCCGTCGCGAAAAGCCCCGCAGACCACCTAGAATCGCCCCGGGGGCGGGGCTCCCACAAAATGCAGGCAGCCTCGTGTAGGAGCGACGCCCCCGTCGCGATCAAGCTTTGCAGACCAGCAAAAATCGCCCCGAGGGCGGGGCTTCCACAAAACAAACTTCACAGGGCCGGATGAATCATGTGGACAGCCCAAAAAAAAGCCTTGCATGGGCTGCAAGGCTTTGAAGCTTGGGCGACTCAAGGCCACATAAAGCCAAGAGCGCTAAGGCGTCTGAACGCCCCGTTTATCAACCGCGCGTGATTTTCAGCACGCGTGTACCGCCGCGCTTGGCAGGGCCTTCGCCTGCAGCTGCGTGAGGCTTGAAGTTACCGGCGCCGAAGGGCTTGGGGCCACGGCCAAATTTATCGCCAGCAGCGCCGCGTGGGGCAGGGCGGGCGGCGTTGCGGTTGTCGCCACCACGCTCTTCCCAGCGGCCGCCTTGACGTGGACCGTCCTGGCGTGCGTCTTGGCGCGGGGCAGGGCGGCTGTCGCCCTTGTCCCACGGGTGAGCGGGTGCAGCGCGCTGCTCAAAGCGGTCACCACCACGGTTGTCACCACGGGGTGCGTCAAAACGGCCACCTTCTTTGCGGGCATCGAAGCGGGGTTCGCTGCGCTGCTCAAAGCGGGGCTGCTCGTCGCGGAAGTTGCCACGCGGGGCGCGGTTGTCAAAGCCGCCGCCAGCATTGTCGCGGTCACGGTTGCCACCGAAGTCGCGGCCACCGGGGGCGGGACGGCCACCACGGAAACCACCGCCAGCGTTGGCGTAGTTGCGCTCGCCACCGAAACGGTCACCGCCACGGCCCATGGGCTTGCGGGCTTCGGGCATCCGCACTTTAGGCTCCAGACCAGGAATCACTTCGGCTTTGAAAGGCTGGCGAGTGTAGGACTCGATGTCACCGATCTTGCGGCGGTCACGGATTTCGGCAAAGGTCACGGCCAGGCCATCACGACCAGCGCGGCCTGTGCGGCCAATGCGGTGGGTGTAGTCCTCGGCCTTCATCGGCAAGCCGAAGTTGAAGACGTGGGTGATGGTGGGCACGTCGATGCCGCGAGCGGCCACGTCGGTTGCCACCAAGATTTGCACCTGGCCATTGCGCAGCGCCATCAGGCGGCGGTTGCGCATGCCTTGGCTCAAGGCACCGTGCAGGGCCACAGCCGAGAAGCCGTCTTGTTGCAGGTCAGCGGCCAAGCCGTCGCACTCGATTTGGGTGCTGGAGAACACGATGGCCTGGTCGATCGTGGCGTCACGCAACCAGTGGTCAAGCATCTGGCGCTTGTGTTGGGCGTTGTCGGCCCAAAACAGCACCTGCTTGATGTTGTTGTGCTTTTCCTGCGGGTTGTCGATCTGGATTTTCTGGACCGAAGAACCACCGTCGTGCATCACGCGCATGGCCAGTTGTTGAATGCGCGGCGCAAAGGTGGCACTGAACATCATGGTCTGGCGACGCTGGCTGGTCATGTCGTTGATGTCGGCCAAGTCGTCCGAGAAGCCCAGGTCGAGCATGCGGTCGGCTTCGTCCACCACCAAAAACTGCACTTGGTCCAGCTTGATTTGCATGGAGCGCTGCAAGTCGAGCAAACGGCCAGGCGTGGCCACAACCAAGTTGGCGTTTTGCAGCTTGGCGATTTGCAATTGGTAAGGGATGCCGCCGACCACGTTGGCCACGCGCAGACCGCGTGTGTGCTTGACCAATTCAATGGCGTCTTGCGCCACCTGTTGGGCCAATTCACGCGTGGGGCACACGATCAGGGCGCCAGGGGCGGGGGCCTTGAAGTTGCGTGGGTTTGTGGGGTCTTTGCGCTTGGCGCGCTTAGGGGCAGGTTCGCCCTTGGCAGTGGCTTCGGCACAGGCTTGGTCGAATTCGGCGCGCTCGGCGGCTTCTTGTTCGGCCATTTGCTGGATCAGGGTGTGCAGCACGGGCAACAAGAAGGCGGCGGTTTTGCCGCTGCCGGTCTGGCTAGAGACCATCAGGTCGGTGTAGCCATTGGACTTGCCATCCTTGGAGCCACCGGCTGTGGGCAGTGCCAGGGGAATGGCGCGCAATTGCACGGCGGTGGGCTGGGTGTAGCCCAGATCGGCCACGGCCTGCACCAGCTCGGGGGCCAGGCCCAGTTCGATGAAGCCATTGGGCACGTCGGCGACGGCTTCCACTTCTTCGGCTGCTTCAGGGGTGACTTCAGCGGCTGGCTCGGGGGTGATTTCGGCCGCTGCGGCGGCCATGATTTCAAGGGCCAAGTTGCTTGCTGCAGCTTGTGCAGTCGACTCGGTGGCCATGGATGTGATTTCGGCAGGCGACAAGTCGTCCTGCACTGTGTTCAAAGTGTCGGTCATGTGTGTATCAAAAAACTCGCACGGAACAACGACCGCCAACAGGAAACTGTTGCATAGGGTCTTAGCACCGCAAGGTTGAAAAAACATCAACCATCAAACGGTGCTCGCGAGGGGCGCTGGGCGTGGAGCCTGGCCGCTGTGAGTGACCCTATCTTTGGGTCAAGGCATGAAGGGAGATGTAAGAAATGCCGCACCTGAAATGCAGCAAGCCCGCCATTATGGCACGTCTGCGTACAAATCGCTAGGGTTTTCCCTGAAAAAAATCACAGTCGGATGAAATGCTCGCGGTAATGCGCCAATTCGTCGATGGATTCGTGCACATCGGCCAGCGCGGTGTGCTTTTGTTGCTTCTTGAAATTGGCATACACCTCGGGCTTCCAGCGGCGAGACAGTTCCTTGAGCGTGCTCACATCCAAATTGCGGTAGTGGAAAAACGCTTCCAGCTTGGGCATGAACTTGACCAGAAAACGACGGTCCTGACTGATGGTGTTGCCGCACAGGGGGGAGGCGCTCTTGGGCAGGTACTTTTTCAGAAAGGCCAGGATCTGTTCTTCGGCATCCGCTTCGCTCGTGGTGGAGGCTTTGACCTTGTCGATCAAGCCGCTTTTGCCGTGGGTGCCCTTGTTCCACTTGTCCATTTGGTTGAGCAGCTCGTCGCTTTGGTGAATCACCAGCACAGGCCCTTCGATGCGTGGCGTGAGGTGTGGCCCGGTCACGATCACGGCGATCTCCAGCAGACGTTCTTTTTCGGGGTCGAGGCCCGTCATTTCACAATCGATCCAGACCAGGTTTTGGTCAGACTTGGGCAGCTGTGCCGCTTCTTGGGGGGTGGTGTTCACATCAGACATGCGGGGATTGTCGCTGATGCGCACGAGCTTCATCGCCCAACGATGGGCATGCGCGCATGCATGGATGATGCCAAGGCCCTGTGGACTCAAGCCCTTGCCAACATCAGCTAGACAAGGCCGCTTCTACAATACGCCGATGAACCCTTCCCTGACTTTGACCTTGACGCTGGTGCTCGCTTTGCTGGCGCATGTGGCGCTTAAATTTTGGCTCAATGCCCGCCAAGTGCGGCATGTGGCACGCCACCGAAGCGCGGTGCCACAAGCCTATGCCGACACCATGAACTTGGCAGATCACCAAAAAGCGGCCGATTACACCCTGGCCAAAGCGCGTCTGTCGCAAATTGACATCGCGCTGGATGCCGCCGTTTTGCTGGGCTGGACCTTGCTGGGCGGCCTGAATGCACTGAACCAAGTTTTGCTGGGTTGGATGGGGCCCGGCATGGCGCACCAAATCGCACTGGTGCTGTGTTTCACATTGGTGGGCGGCTTGATAGGGCTGCCCTTGTCGCTCATGCAAACCTTTGGCGTGGAGCAGCGCTTTGGTTTCAACAAGATCACACCGGCTTTGTGGCTGGGCGACATGGCCAAGGGCTTGGTGCTGGGTTTGGTTCTGGGCTTGCCGCTGCTGTGGATGGTGCTGTGGCTCATGCAAGCCGGGGGCTCCTGGTGGTGGCTGTGGGCCTGGGGGGTGTTGGTGGTTTGGCAATTGTTTTTGATGGCGATTGCTCCGAACGTGATCATGCCGCTGTTCAACAAATTCACGCCTTTGGAAGACGAGTCGCTCAAGGCCCGCGTGCAGGGCCTGATGCAACGCGCAGGCTTTACTGCCAAAGGTTTTTTTGTGATGGACGGCAGCCGCCGCTCCGCGCACTCCAATGCGTTTTTCACAGGCTTTGGGGCCAGCAAGCGCGTGGTGTTTTTTGACACCTTGCTCAAGCAACTGAGCCCGGCCGAAATGGAAGCGGTGCTGGCCCATGAGCTGGGTCATTTCAAGCACAAACACATCGTCAAGATGATGGTCACCAGTTTTGCCATGACGTTGGCCGGTCTGGCGCTGCTCGGCTGGTTGGCGCAGCAGGTTTGGTTTTACACAGGCTTGGGCGTGATGCCCAATTTGTCGGGCAGCAACGATGCGCTGGCGCTGGTTTTGTTCATGTTGGTGACGCCCGTGTTCACCTTGTTTTTTGCGCCCGTGTCTTCTTGGCGATCGCGCCAGCAAGAGTTCGAGGCCGATGCCTATGCCGTGTCGCAAACCCCGGGCGCAGACTTGTCTTCGGCCCTGCTCAAGCTGTACCAGGACAACGCCTCGACCCTCACGCCCGATCCTTGGTATGTGAAGTTTTATTACTCGCACCCCCCGGCCAGCGAGCGTTTGTTGAGGATGAAAACAGCATGAGCACACAAGAAGTTCGCGCCCTCAAGCCCACTGAGGTGATCATGGCGCTGAGCCAGCTTGTTGGCTGGGGTCTGACGGGCGATGGT